>QNBC01000024.1 GCA_003641665.1 candidate division TA06 bacterium | reverse complement strand
TTCTAATGAACAGCTAATCGCCGAGGTAAAAACAGCTCTTGAGTCGAAGAAAGAGGGAGAACATCGAATAATTATTTTTGCTGATGACATGACATCGTATAGATTGATTGACAGTGTAGGGACAGCGAAGATGGCTTATTCCAGTGATTCGAGAATCATAAGAGTTCCTTCGGGCGGAAGGGTGACTGCAGATTTGATAGTAAAGAGTTTTTACTATGGTGCTGATGCTGTTATTGTTGCCGATGCTGAGGAAAAATCATCTCCATATTCAACAAGTAAAACTGAAATGTTCAGAAATATAGAAATTGCCAAAAAGATTTTAACTGATGCCGGAATCGAAACGGATCGATTATTGGGAATGAATTTTGTAACCGTTATGTTGGTTGCTTTTGTTAAAACAGTAAATAAATACGATGAAATGTTAAATCAATTGGGAACAATTTCAAAAGAAAAAAGAGAAAAACTGATGGTAAATTTAAGAGAAAAATTATTTGGAGTAAAACATGAGTAAAACTGTGGAAATTACAAAAGAAGCGGATCAATTCTTAAAGAAAATAGAAGAATTGAGTGGTGAAAAAATCACCAGTTGTATCCAGTGCGGAATCTGTTCTGGTAGTTGTCCGATGATTAATGAAATGGATCTTACTCCCGCCCAAAGTATGTCAAAAACACAACTTGGGCAGGAAGAGGAACTTTTGGATTCGAAAAGTATCTGGATCTGTGCATCTTGTTTTAATTGTAAAGTCAGATGCCCGAGGGATCTGGATCTTGCAAAAGTTGCCGAAGCGTTGAGACAGGTTGTTTTGAGAAAAGCGGTGGATAAGATTAACATAGATGCGATTTCTCCCGAGGAGATGATGGAGTTACCGCAAATTGCACTTGTTGCTGCATGTAGAAGATTAACAAATTAGGAGATAAAAATGGCTATGAAATTACCTTATTATCCGGGATGCACATTGAAAACGAAAGCTAAGAATTTTGAGACTTCGACTTTAGCGGTTGCAAAAGAGCTCGATATTGAGCTTGTGGAATTGCCTAAATGGAATTGCTGCGGAGCCGTGAGTTCCATTGTCACCGATGATCTTATGCATCAACTTGCTCCCGCAAGAAACTTTGTTAGAGTCCTGGAGATGAATAAAAGTGGTATAGTCGATAACGAATACAGATTGGTAGCTCTTTGTTCCATGTGTTACAACACCCTGAAAAGAACAAATTTATTGCTTAAAAATGATCATGAGAAATTAAAAACCATTAATGATTTTATGTATCTTGAAGAGGATTATAATAATGAAGTTGAGGTTGTACATTTCTTGGAAATTCTTAGAGATATCGGATTTGACAAGGTAAAGGAAAAGGTAAAAGTCGATCTGTCTTCATTAAAAATCGCACCGTATTATGGCTGTTTGCTTCTAAGGCCAAAGGAGATTGCTATTGACAATACCGAAGATCCTCGAATTGAGAGTGACTTGCTTGATTCCCTCGGGGTAAAACCAATTGATAATCCGTTTAAAAAGATGTGCTGTGGTGCTCACCAAACAGTGCAGGATAAATATGCCGTGGCGAGAAATACTTATACAATTGTAAGCGGAGCGATAAAAGCCGGAGCGGAAGCGATAATAACGAGTTGTCCTCTCTGTGCCTTTAACCTTGATAACAGGCAAAGAGAAGCAAAAGAGCTTTACCCCGATTTTGAAGGGGTTCCCATTTTATATTTCACTCAGGTTATGGGACTTGCTTTCGGTGTCCCCGAAGAGGAGCTCGGTTTTGATTTGAACTACAATGATCCTCGTCCTTTATTAAGAGAAAAAAATATATTAAAATAAAAGGAGGCTCTGATGGAAGAAAAAAGAAGAGACTTAATGGAGGAGATAGCTGAAGCTAATAGCTCCGCGTCCAGTGGTATCGATGATAAAAAAATCAAACATTGGATCCATATATACGTACTTGGCAAACAGTATAAAGTTCCTGCATCGCTGACCATCATGCAGGCATTGGAATATGCAGGTTATCGCTTTAATAAAAGTGTCGGTTGCAGAGCCGGATTTTGTGGTGCTTGCTCGACAATGTACAGGGTTGAGGGAGACTATAAGATAAAAACAGCTTTGGCATGTCAAACAATGGCGGAGGATGGAATGTACCTTGTTCAAATTCCGTTTTCTCCTGCGGTGAAAGCAAAATATGATATCAATAATGAACCGTATGACGGTAATGTTTTTTTGAAATACTATCCCGAACTTGCAAGATGTGTCTCATGCAACACATGTACGAAAACATGTCCTCAGGATTTACAGGTTATGGATTATGTTCAGGCGGCAATAAAGGGAGATTTTCAGAAGGTTGCGGAATGGTCCTTCGATTGTATACAGTGTGGTCTTTGTGCCGTAAGATGTCCGGCTGAAATAGTTCAGTATCATGCGGCTCAGTTGGGAAGAAGAATGTACGGGAAATACGGGCTTTCCGAAGAACCAAATATTGTGAAACGTGTTGAAGAGATTATGAGCGGCAAATTTGAGGAAGAATTTAAAAAAGTAATGAGTTTACAGAAAGACGAACTCGAAAAAGTATATGTTAAGCAACAAAATGAAAGAGAGATATATTAGGAGGCAATGATGGCAGAGCTAAAGCTAATAAACGGTTATCCCGAATACATGCGAGAATCCATAAAATTGGTTGAAAAAACCAGGAATAAAAGATTAAATACCCTCCCGAAACAGATGACTATGGAAGAAAGGGATGAAGTTTTGAGAACATATCATCCTGATTATGTGGAAGGGGGAAAGAGAGCTATACGTATAGGGCAAAACAAAGGGGATATTGCTCCCAATGAAGTTGTTGATTTACTTGAAGCTTACCCGGTGATTGAACCGGATGAGTTGAATTTAAATGAAATTGATTATGATGTGGATATTCTAATTATCGGTGGAGGTCTTGCCGGTACAAGTGCGGCGATACTCGCCAACGATAATGGTATCCCCGCTGATAAAATACTAATTGCAAACAAATTAAGACACGGTGATGCGAATTCTATGATGGCACAAGGAGGAACACAGGCAGCTGACAGACCCAACGATTCTCCTGTTATTCATTATATCGATGTTATGGGTGGCGGGCATTTTGCCAATAAGCCGGATGTTGTTAAGGCATTAACGGAAGATGCTCCCGTTGCGATTAAATGGCTATCGGAACTCGGAGCAATATTCGATAGAAATGAAGACGGAACGTTTAAGGAACTCACTGGTGGGGGAACATCGAGAAAGAGGATGCATTCTTGTCAGGATTATACGGGAATGGAGGAATTGCGAGTACTCAGGGATGAGTTCAGGAATAGAGATATAGGTAATATCGAATACTCCCCTGTTGTGGAACTCCTAACGGATCCGAGCGGTAAAGCATCGGGAGCGGTTCTTTGGAATACCGAAACGGAAGAATATAAGATCGTAAGAGCGAAAGCGATTATCATAGCAACGGGGGGATTCGGGAGATTACATATAAGACATTTTCCAACAACAAATCATTATGGAGCTACAGCAGACGGTATCGTTCTTGCATACAGAGCTGGCGCGAAATTGAGGGATACGGATACGGTGCAGTATCACCCGACAGGTGCGGCATATCCTCAGCAGATTATCGGATTACTGTTAACGGAGAAATTGAGAACAAGCGGAGCTCAACCCATTAACGTTCACGGTGAACAGTTTGTATTCCCTTTGGAACCGAGAGATGTGGAAGCTTCTGCGATTATAAGAGAATGTTATGGAAATAATAACGGAGTGGAGACGCCCACAGGTATGCGTGGTGTGTGGCTTGACACACCCTTAATAGATATTAAAAACGGAAAGGGGACAACGGAAAAAGCCTTCCCCGCAATGGTGAGAATGTTCAAGCGTTTTGGTGTCGATATGATAAAAGACCCGGTTCTCGTTTTCCCGACATTGCACTATCAAAACGGTGGAGTTGAAACGGATCCATGGGGACATACGAATATCGAAGGGTTATTTGTCGCGGGTGAAGTAAGTGGTGGTGTTCATGGCAAAAACAGATTGATGGGTAACTCCACGCTGGATTGTCTTGTTTTCGGAAGGAGATCAGGTATCGAGGCGGCAAAGTATGTCAAGAACGTACAACATGCCGGAGAACTAACGCTAAAACATGTTGAAAAGTATGTTTCAATGTTAAAGGATGAGAAGATAGAAACCACGAGAAAAGCACCCATTCTTTTCCCGGACTACAGAGGGAAAAAGGTTCTCGAAAGAAAAATAGATTTAATGCATTAAGGAGATGGTAATATGAAAGATCAGGAGATTGAAAAGCTATTAACAAAGGCTGAAAAACCTTCAAAAGATGCATTGAAGATGCATCCTTATTACAGAGGTAAGATTCAGGTGAGCATAAAAGCCCCGGTTAGAGATGTGTCCGATTTTGCTATTTGGTATACACCTGGAGTTGCAGCACCATGCCGAGACATAAAAGAAAACCCGTTAAAGGTTTACGAACATACGAACAAAGGGAATTTCGTAGCGGTAGTTAGCGACGGAACAAGGGTCCTCGGACTTGGTGACATAGGACCTGAAGCCGGGCTTCCCGTAATGGAAGGAAAAGCGATGATTTTCAAATACTTGGGTGGTGTAGATGCGTTTCCCGTGATGATAAAAGAAAAAGATCCCGATAAATTTATCGAAATAGTGAAGGCATTGGAGCCGACCTTCGGAGGTATTAACCTTGAAGATATTTCAAGCCCTAAATGTTTCTATATATTGGAACGTTTGAGAGATGAAATGAATATTCCCGTTTGGCATGATGATCAACAGGGCACCGCAACGGTAACGCTTGCAGGATTGATAAATGCACTCAAATTAGTAGGGAAAAGAATCGGAGATGTAAAGGTTGCCATGGTCGGTGCGGGAGCAGCTAACATGTCCATAGAGAGAATTATCGTAAGAGGAGGAGTTGATCCTAAGAAAATCTTGATGGTGGATAGCAAAGGCATATTGAATAGAGACAGAGACGATATCGACAGGGAGAAGAAAAAAGAAAAATGGCATATTTGTGAAACTACCAACGGTGAAAATAGAAGTGGAGGTATCCCGGAAGCTCTGGATGGTGCCGATGTTTTGATTGCTCTGTCGAAATCCGGTCCGGGAACGATAAAGAAAGAATGGATTTCCAAAATGGCAAAGGATGCTATCGTCTTTGCATGTGCTAATCCGGTTCCGGAAATTTGGCCTTGGGAAGCGAAAGAGGCGGGAGCAAAGATTATTGCTACCGGAAGAAGTGATTTCCCCAATCAGGTCAATAATTCATTGGGATTCCCCGCGATATTTAGGGGGGTGCTTGATGTGTGGGCGACAACGGTTACCGATAATATGTGTATTGCAGCGGCTGAATCATTGGCAAAAACAGCGGAAAAAAGAGGTTTGCGTGACGACTATATCATTCCTACTATGGATGATACAGAGGCATATATTGAAGAAGCGGTGGCATGTGGATTACAGGCAATAAAAGAAGGGACTGCGCGTCGTCATCTTTCTGAAGATGAACTCAGAAAGAGTGCAAAAGAGAAAATAGAGCATTCATTCAACATGGCAAAACTGCTAATGGAAAAAAAGGTTATACCCGAATATAAGGGGTAAAATTTTCCATAAATAAAAAAAACCTCCGATTTTTGTTCGGAGGTTTTTTATATTGCATATAATCATTAATAATTAAAGGGTGTTTTTTAAGATTTCCGGAATCTCTTGAGGGAGTTCGGCAACAGGTATTTTGTTCTTTCTCAAAAATTCAATTTTCGCTTGTGCTGTTTCCTCCGCTCCGGAGACGATAGCACCTGCATGTCCCATCCTTTTGCCTTTAGGCGCGGTTTTTCCCGCTATAAATGCCACTACGGGTTTATTGAATTCCTTTTTGATATATTCCGTTGCGATGGCTTCATCAGAACCTCCGATTTCCCCAATAAGAACAACAGCTTCAGTTTCGTCATCATTTTTGAAATGTTGTAGAAGATCGATAAATCTGCTACCTATGATGGGATCGCCTCCGACACCAATGACGGTACTTTGACCATACCCGGCATTTGTCAGACTGTAGACCACTTCATATGTCAATGTTCCACTTCTCGATATGACACCAATGTTTCCCTTTTTGAATATATTACCCGGCATTATCCCTATCTTAGCTTCGTTTGGTGTTATAAGTCCCGGGCAGTTGGGTCCGATAATCGTTATATTCTTTCCCTTAATGTAATTTTTTATTTTCAACATATCGTTTACGGGAACCCCTTCGGTAATAATTACGATTAGTTTTATGTTTGCTTCTACAGCTTCCCAGATTGCATCCACAGAGAATTTGGGAGGTACGAATATAACACTTGCATCAACTTCGTGCTTATTTTTTAATTCGTTTATGGTATTGTAAACTTTGATTCCTTCAATTGTTTCCCCGCCCTTTCCGGGAGTTACTCCACCGACAATGTTTGTGCCGTATGCTTTCATCATTCTTGTGTGGAATGAACCATCTCTGCCGGTTATTCCCTGAACAATTACTCTTGTGTTTTTATTCAATAAAATAGCCATACTATTCTCCTATTAATGAAACGGCCTTCTTGACCGCTTTCTGCATTGATGTAGTTGTTTCAAGCCCCAAACTTCTAAGAATATCTACGCCTTCTTTTTCGTTAGTCCCTGTCAGACGTATAACGAGAGGTAATTTTATATCGAGAATTTCCACTGCTTTTTTAATTCCGTTTGCAATATCATCGCATCGTGTAATTCCACCGAAAATATTAAATAGAATTACTTTTACATTTTTATCCTTACGAATGATTTTTATGGCATTTATGACTTTCTCGGGATTGGAAGATCCCCCTACATCGAGAAAATTTGCAGGTTCTCCACCAAAGTGTTTAATCATATCCATTGTTGCCATGGCGAGTCCGGCTCCGTTTACGATACAACCGATGTTTCCGTTGAGTTTTACAAAACTTAAACCATTCTCCTTCGCTGTTATCTCTTCGGGAGTTAAGTCGTCATAGTTTTTAAAAGCATCGAAATCTTTAATAAAACCAACACCGTTATCATCGATAATCACTTTTGAATCAAGGGCAAGGATTCTGTTTCCTTTGATGATGACAAGAGGGTTTATTTCAACAAGATTTAAGTATAGTTCCGTTACCATTTTATACATCTTCTTTATAATATCGGTAAACTGCTTTTGGAGTTCTCTATCCGAAATGTGAAGGTGATCAAAAACGCTTGTAATGTGATAGGATTTTATTCCCAAAAGCGGATCGATATCGACTTTTAAAATGGCTTCAGGTTTCTCTTTAGCTACGGTTTCTATTTCCATTCCACCTTCGCCTGAAGTTATGAGTGTTATTTTTTCACTATTTCTATTCATGAGGAAAGAGAGATAAATTTCTTTTTTTATTTCGAGTCCTTCTTCTATTAGTACTTTTTTGACTTTGTATCCCTTTATATCCAACCCAAAAATTGAATTTACCACTTCATTGGCTTCATCGAGGGAGCGTACGAGTTTTACACCTCCTGCTTTACCTCTGCCACCTGTTAAAACCTGAGCTTTTACAACTACCGGTAATTTTGAATTTTTAATAATATCAAGGGCTTGATTGACATTTTCCGCCATTTTCCCTTTAGGTGTAGGGATATGATATCTTGCAAAAAGCCCCTTTCCTTGAAATTCGTAGAGTTTCATATAATAACCTCACATGTTTTATTAGAATATTTAATGATAAATATACAATCGAACTTTTTCATGGAATTTATTCTATATCAATTTTCTAAAAATATCAAGAGAAATATTATATAAAATTGGTATGAGTTTAAACGACGGAATTTATCTATGTGATAATTTCAACTCTATCCTTGCCCTTTATCTTAGCTTGATACATTGCCTGATCGGCTTTACGTAGAATAGTCTCAATATCATTTTTATCGGTTCCGGAATTGTTAGCATTGTACTCGGTAATGCCTATGCTTGCCGTTATATTTATCCCTTTCAGCTGATAGACACTTTTTATGGAACGTATGTTTTGGACGATTCTGTTTGCTATGGAAATTGCGGTATTGACATTAACGGAGGGTAGCATTACGATAAATTCGTCACCTCCGAATCTGTAAATTTTGTTCTTATCCCGAATGCAATTTTTAATGGCTTCAACCACTTTTATAAGTGTTAGATCCCCGAGTTGATGACCAAAAGAATCATTAATATCCTTGAAATTATCTATATCCACCATAAGGATTGAGAATGGCTCCTTGTATAAAATTGTTTTGAATATTTCTTCCTGAATATCCGAGAATAGAGTATTCCTATTTGTAGCTCGGGTAAGAGGGTCGTATTTCGAGAGTTCGTATGAAACTACGGACTGGATAAGATTGGCAAGTTTAATGTTGTATACTCCAATATAATCTCTTGTGGTTTCGTCAAAAAAATTATCTTTGGATGAGTTAAAAGCTAACATGAATGCTATTATCCTGCTGGTAAAATAGACAGGTTCCAAAATAAAATCCTCGATATGAATGTTCAATTTTATCTCGAGCAGAGATTTTATCATATCGTTGTTTTCATCAATATAGTTATTTAATAATTCGTCCCATGAGGAAATTACTTGACGTCTTATTCTCTCATTACCTTCTCTATTCTTTTCAACATAGATGAATTCCACTGTATTTTCCCTTTTAATGAGTACCATTATATTTTCCGCTTTTGTGATTAATTTGGCAATATTTATGACGTGTTTGAACATGGTGTTTTCGAAATTGGATATATTGAAATTAATTTGGAAATATTTATTAATATAATCCAAACTCTTTTCTATCTTGCCTATTTTAATGTAGAATTTTGCCAGTTCATATAGAGATATTCCTGTTTCGTAAATCATATTTTTGGATGATGCCAACGCATAAGCTTTGATAAGGTATTCTTCAGCATTTTGTATTTCATCTTGATGCATGTATATTTTTCCCATAAGCAAAAGGCAATTTATCAAACCGTCATATTTTGTTTTATCATTAAATATTTTGACGGCATTTTTAATATTATTCTTTGCTTTATCATATTCCTTGTTAGCAATATTAATTTTAGCAATTCCCACAAGAGAAAACCCGTTATTTAAATCGTAATTCATTTCAATTCCTATTGCATTGGATTTTTTGAAGTGAGAGAGAGCTTTTTGGTAGTGATGTCGTTCGAGGAATATTTCTCCTATGTGATTGTGCATTATAGCTTGCCCGAATTTATCGTTTATTCGCTTCGAAATTTTAAGATCAAGATTGTAATAGTTCAAAGCTTCTTCGAGATCGCCGTTTTGGTAGAATAAGCGTCCCAAATTACCGTAGATTATGGCTAAACCGCTTTCATCATCCAAGAATATTTTTGTTTTTTCTGATTTTTTATAGTAATAAATTGCGTTTTGGAAATCGTTAAAATAGTCAAAATACTTACCTATGCTGTTTAGTATTTCCGATTCCAGTTGCAATTCATTGGCATTCTTGGCTATTTTTAATGCTTTTCTTAGATATTTTATTGATATAGCCGTTTTATTTGAGTAGAAAAGATAAAGAGCATATGCATGATACAGTTTTGCAAGAACTCTTTTTTCTTTAACATATTTTATATTTTTTAGGAGTATTGTAGCTACCGATTCGAGTTCCGACATATTATGAAGTCGTAAGAGAATAAATAGTTTCTCAATGTATAATTCCATCTGGAGAATAATGTTTTTTACTTTTGCAGATTTTTCGATACCCGATTCGACAACCTTTAATGCTGCATTATAATCACCGCTTTTGAAGTAAACATTTGCAAGTTCAATAATATCAACTAAACCCATATATAAAAATTATCACAAAATGATACTAAGGTCAATTCAATTTAAGAAAATTGGGTAGATGGGGCCGCCGGGACTTCAGTGAAGGCAGACCTATCTACCCACTCATTTTATTTTTATTTGACATTTATTTACAAAAAATATAAAATATAAATATGAAAAAGGTATTATATATTGTTTTATTCCTTGTATTAGGTGTTTCTATAATATCAATTTTCAATGAAATGTCTATGTCATATCCGAACTTGGAATTTTATCAGGATAATGATGTCATAAGAGTTAAAAGCAGTAGGGTTGAATCCGTTAAAAAAAATGATATTTTATTGAGTTGTGATTCAATTAAATTTTTTAATTTTTATAACCTTGATCAACATATTGAAAAATCACCGATTAAATCATTACATGAATTTGAATTTTTATCCTCAAAGACGGGTAAACCATATTCCGTAAAATTAAAATATTATCGACTTACTAAAAATTCCGTTATTTTTTCACTCTTATTAATTGATATTGTATTTCTCATTATGGCGTACATCATAATAGCCATAGGTCCTGAGAAGCTTTACACCTTGTTTTTGTTTATGTTTTTCATATCGGTTGCTGTTACGGCGGTTACTTATCGAGTATGTTTTTACAATAAACTATTGTACTCGATATTTATATTTTCAACATCATTTATTGCCGGATTTTATCTATCGTTTCTGGTCACATTTCCAAAGGTGCGTAAACCGGTATCGTTAATTATCGTCTTAACAGCCTTAACTTTGAGCTTTTTGAATTTTATTTTTTGGTTAAAAGCGTATCTTAATTTTATAGGGTATAAAACATTTTCAAGTTACTTAAATTTATTTACAATGGCAAAGATAAACCAAGGTTATGATATCTTTGCGATAATAACAGGTATAATAATTATATCGGTTAAATATTATGAAACGGACAATATTAACAAGAAGCGGTTGAAATGGTTTATCATCGGGCAAATAGTAGGATTTATACCGTTCATATTTTTATTTTCTCTACCTCTCTTATTATTAGGTCATGAATGGGTTAATCTTGCTGTCGTTATGTTATTTTTCATGGCTGTTCCCATCTCATTTATTTTAGGTGTTTTAAAAATTAAACTGGGTTCTATTAATTTTATATTAGCAAGAATTTTAATAATATTATTATATTTTGTCATAGGTGTCATTTTCATAATGATTGGAAAAACATTCGGACGGATTGTAAATGATGTAATCATAAAAGAGATAATTTTTCTGGTTCTATCCGGTGTATATATTGCAGTGGTGTATTTTACGTACCGTACTGTAATGGATTATATATTGAGATTGTTATTTAAGGAATATTACAGGAAAATAACATTAGTAAAGCGGTATATCGATTTATTGAAAGACCGGAATAAAACGGAAGATTTATTGGAAGAGGTTTTCAAACATTTAATGAAAATTTTTGATTTGGAATATATCAATATAAAAGATACAGGAATAAAATATGCTGATGAATATCATATTGAATTAAAAAACAAGAAAATAGTATGTTTTCGAAAAAATAAAAACGAGGTTATCAATTTGGATGAAATTTATATAATAAAATCATTTCTTTGTTCGCTCGAAAGGAATAAAATTATCTAATATGCAAAACGGAGGTATTGACAAATAATTTAATGTATATTAGTATATATGGAATTTGAAAAGGAGACAACATGAATAATATAAACAATGAAATTTTTAGAGAATATGATATAAGGGGCATAGCAGATAGAGATTTAACCGATGAAGTTGTAAAACTAATTGGTAAAGCATACGGTACATTAATTGGCAATGAAAGCACTGTAGCCGTGGGGTGTGATGTACGGCTTAGTTCACCCAGAATAAAAAAAGCATTGATAAACGGAATATTATCCACGGGTGTAAATGTTATCGATATTGGTACTGTGCCTACTCCGGTTTTATATTTTTCCGTATACAGGTTAAGTACAGACGGTGGAATAATGATAACAGGCAGCCATAATCCCATTGAATATAACGGATTTAAGATGTTAAAAGGGACAAAAACAATATACGGAGAAGAGATTCAAAAATTAAAAGCGATTATTGAAAAGGGAGTATTTAGCGAGGGCAAAGCAGAGGTTAAGGAGAGCGAGATGATTTCCAGATACATAGATACGATTATGAAGGGAGCATCAATAAACAAGACATTGAAAGTTGTTATAGATCCGGGGAATGGGACTGCCGGTCCAATCGTATCATCGCTTTTCGATAGTTTTGGAATCGAATATAAATGTATAAATTGTGAACCTGACGGGCATTTCCCTGCACATCTTCCGGATCCAACAGTACCGAAATATATGGAAGAGTTGAAAAGAACGGTCATCGAAGAAAAAGCTGATGTAGGTATCGGTTTTGACGGGGATTCCGACAGAATAGGTGTGATAGATAACAATGGAGAGATGGTTTACGGTGACAAGCTATTGGGTGTTTATGCAAAAGAAGTTTTGGAAAGTAAACCGGGTAGCACGATAATTTTTGATGTGAAATGTTCGAGAGGATTGAAAGAAGCCGTTGAAAAATTCGGTGGAAAACCACTCATGTGGAAAACCGGACATTCTCTTATTAAGGCTAAAATGCAAGAAGTTTCGAGTCCGCTTGCAGGTGAGATGAGCGGGCATATGTTTTTTGCCGATGAATATTTCGGATACGATGATGCAATTTATGCCGCAATGAGGTTACTAAGGATTATTTCCAATTCTAATAAAACATTTTCCGAAATACAGAGTGAGATTCCCTATTACTTTTCTACTCCCGAGATACGGGTCGAATGTCCCGATGAGAAGAAATTTCAATTGGTTAAGGAACTTTCGGATTACTTTTCAAAAAATTACGACACTATTACGATTGATGGTGTAAGAATAGAGTTCGAGAATGGTTGGGGATTGATAAGGGCATCTAATACACAACCTGTTTTGGTGCTACGATTCGAAGCAAAGACAGAGGAAGAATTGGGAAAAATAAGAGAGATTATTTATAGTAAGCTAAAAGAATATGATTTTGTAAAATTATAAATTATTTTACGAGGGGGAGATGGGGAAATTTTTCCTTTTAATGTTTATACCGGTTTTAATATATGCGGAGAGTTTTAATTCTATTTCAGATAAAAATTTTTATCCTACGGACGATTCCGATAGGGTGAATATAGCGTTTTCATATACATCCTTCTATTTTCTGAAAGAAATCCAGGATTATAAAATCACTTACATTTCACCGTTTCGGGGATGCAAAGCGGGAGCCGAGTATGAGTTTTTCGGAGGTAAATTGTATAATGAAAACATTTTGAATGCAATTTACATGCGTAATATGGATAGAGTTTTAATGGGGGTAAAGGTAGGATTAGATTTAGTAAGTATTTTTAATGAAAATTTATCGGTAGGGTATAAACTGAATCTCTTTACAAATGTCACTATTAACGATTCTCTTGCTTACGCTCTTTGTTTTAGTGATATTCAAAATTTATTTTACAACCGAATATATTCTATGTGCGGAAAGATAATATATGATAATGGATTTTTCAATCTTTTCGGTGAAATTGAGTATAAATCGGATGAGAATTTGGGAATCGGCATTTATTCAGGTTATCACCTGGGGGATAAAATGAGCTTTTACTTTGGATATGAAACGATTTCAGGACAATTTGTAACGGGAGTTTCATTTAATCAAGATAAAATTACTTTTGTGAATGAAGCGAGATTTCAGCATGAATTGGGAATAAAGGAACAATTTAGCATTATATACGGTTTTGGAAAGCATATTAATGTGGCTCCAAAACAGAGCGAAAAGTATGATTTGAATAAAATCACGTTTCAACAACTTATAAAATTAGGTATTGCAAGCGATGTTGCTTGTGCTATCATTGATTATAGAGAAAAAATAGGGCAATATTTTGATTTGAGAGACCTTATAAATGTTTATAATATAGGTGATAAATGGATAGAAAAACATTCAAAACTATTAAAAGTTCAATGGGAAAAGATGGATATTAATCAAGTAAATTTAAGCAGGCTCAAAACAACTCCCGGAGTAAATCTATTGCTATTAAAAAGAATAGTGAAATATCGGGAAACGCATATAATCAGAGATTTGGATGAATTGAAAGGCATAAAAGGGATGAATAAGAAAGCATTGATTATTTTAAAAAAATATTATAAGTGTGAGGTGTAAATGAGAGAAAAGAAACTCTATTCACGAATGATATACAGAGGGAGAGTTGTCAATTTGTATAAAGATAATATTACACTTGCGGATGGTAGAGAAGCCGTTAGAGAGGTCATTAAGCACAAAGAGGCAATTTGTGTTTTACCGGTAGAAGGGGATAGTATAATTTTAGTAAAACAATTCAGGTATCCCGTAAATAAAGAATTGATTGAAATACCGGCGGGAATCATAGAAAGTGGAGAAGAACCGGAAGAAGCGGCGCAAAGGGAGTTAAAAGAGGAGACCGGTTATGGAGCAAAAAGCATGAAAAAAGTGTTTTCATTTTACTCTTCTCCCGGATTCACGAATGAAAAATTACACCTGTTTATAGCCGAAGGACTTGAACCGGGGAAGCAACAAATGGATCCGGATGAGGAGATAGATGTAATAAAAGTCAGGGGGGAGGATCTTTATGATAAAATTCTCAATGGGGAAATTGAGGATTCAAAAACGATACTTGCTGTTCTTTATTATCTTAGTATGCAATGAGGTAAACGGATTTACAGTTGTTGATACGACTTTACTTAACTACTACGAAGATTTTAAAGGGGATATTAACTCCTCGGATTATGAAGAATTATTAAGTATTCCGTACATAGATTCAATAAAAGCTCGGACTATAATAAGAGCCAGAAAAAAATGGGGGAAAATAATAGACAGAAGAATGCTCACTTACATTTTGGGAAGAGAAAACGCCGATTTGATCGATCCGTATATCATATATGACAGAGCAAAGATAGGATTATACCCAAAAGCATGTATATCGACAAATGATGATAAAATTGATTTCGATTTTAATTTATTTTACGAGAGGAACGATTTTAAATCATTTTTGTTTTATGATTTAAATGATAGAGCACTAAAATTTTATTCCTCGATCAAACGAAATGGATTTGAATTTATAATTGGAAATTATACGACTTCCGTTTCATTTTTGAGAGCGAAAAAAAATCCGTTGAGAATATACAGGTATCGAAGCGAGAAGAGAAGTGGGGTGGCGATTATCAAACAAACGAATGATTTTTCTTTCCTATTATCGGGCAAATATCGAAAGATTAGCATAAATGACACACTTTTTAGCCATTTGAAAACGGAAGTGCTCTGTTCATATAAACTGGGACATGCAACTATTACAGCGGGATGCTATGATAGCTTGCTTTTACGAAAAGGACGTGGGAACAACAATTTTATATATGATTTTGTGATAAGCGGGAGATTCAATAATATTTATAATTATGCTAGGTCAAAAATTAAAAAGGATGAAATAGAAACAAGTTATCGGAATTATTATTCATATAAAAATACGGAATTTTATAACAATGTTCGTTTTCATTTTATTGGAATGGAAAAACAATCGGCTGAATTAAGGCTCAATGGGGAGTTTGGGAAAGATAACTGGGTATTCGACTATTATATTAAAAATGAGTATTCGGATGATTCGATACACTTTTACTACAAGTGGAGATTGAGAAAAACAAATATATATAAAAATGTAAAATTCACATTCGGATTATACCCTGTATTGAGAAGTGACTATAAGCCATCCAACGCTATTTATCCGAATCTGCTTATGGAGATTGACATTGCAGAGATGAAAACGGGTATTTTTCTCAATATCATGACTTCTTCAGATTCGTCGAACGGAATGAAGGGGGAATTATTTTGCGGTTTTGTAGATTATGTGATATTACCCAATTTCAGGATTACACTCTCGAGCATTATATTCAATGTGGATGAGGGATACAATTTTGAAAATATTGCCTATAAATATATAAGGACGGGAAACCTGTATGGCAGGGGTGCCCTCTTTAAGGGGAAATTAAGCCTTAGAACGAATGTTGCCGATTGCGACCTTATACTCTATATAAAGAAGAATACTGCTATAGAAGAAAAAGCGGAACTTACCGTATCGCACATGTTTTAAGTTTTCGTTCCAATTGTATGTAGTACTTATCAGCCTGTTGCAAAAAGGAGAATTATAATAATAAATTCATATCTATGCGTTAGCACTTTTCCGGAGCAATCGTTTTATCATATTATCATGGTACAATCGAATCATTATATTGAGTTTGATTCGACATTCGAAAATCTAGTGCAGGCGGACCTATCCACCATAGTTCCATAATATTTCTTGCAATAAACGCTTATTTTTGGTATAAGTTAGTTATGTCTGTTTTAG
>QNBC01000023.1 GCA_003641665.1 candidate division TA06 bacterium | reverse complement strand
TTTTTCAACCCCTCAAACTGACCTTTTCTTATATTTGCAAGGTTCTTCCTGCTTGGCTTTGTTGCAGCTTCTTCATAAAGATAAACGGGAATCGATAACTCATCTGCAATCTTTTTTCCCAACCTGTTTGCAAGTTCGACACATTCTTCCATACTAATGTTTTTCACGGGAATAAAGGGAACAACATCAGTAGCCCCTATACGCGGGTGTTCTCCTGTATGCTTGTTTAAATCGATTAGTTCCGCCGCCCTTTTTACACCGGCAAATGCCGCATTTACGCATTCTTCGGGTTCACCTACAAACGTAACAACCGATCTATTATGATCAGCATCCATTTCCCTGTCTATAAGCCTTACATTACCTCCGGCAGTAATCGCATCAACAATGGCATCAACCACCTCTTTTCTTCTTCCCTCGCTGAAATTCGGCACACATTCGACAATTTTATTCATATCTGTCTCCTCCGTAAACTATTTTTCCGTTTTTTATTACATATCTCACATGCATATCTCCGAACCAATACGGTATTTCATAAATATCATTGACATCAAGCAATAGTATGTCAGCATCTTTTCCCTGCTCCAGGGAACCTTTTTCCGAATGTCTATCAAGAACATAAGCACTGTTTATGGTAACAGCCGAAATTGCTTCTTCTGGAGTCAATTTATAAAGCATCACTCCCAATGATATTATAACAGGTAGTGAATAAATAGGACAACTACCAGGGTTAAAATCGGAAGCCAAAGCAATTATCATACCGTTATCTATCATTTTTCTCACGGGAGGGATATGTTCTCCTCCCATTTGAAATGCTGTTCCGGGAAGTAAAACGGCAGCTACATTGCCATCTATCATTGCTTTCATTCCCCTATCGCTTATCCTAAGCAAATGATCCGCACTTCTGGCACCTATTTCCCCTGCAAGGACAGAACCACCGCTTTCGGCAAGTTCATCCGCATGAATTCTCAATTTAAAACCTAAAGATTTGGCTTTGGATAAAATTTTCATCGATTCTTTTACCGTAAAAGCCCCCTCTTCGCAGAATACATCTACAAACTCGGCAAGCTCTCTCTCCTTTATCTCATCAAGCATATCCAAAACCAATTTCACATAATCCTCGCGATTTTCTCTGTATTCTTGGGGAATCGCATGAGCGCCAAGATATGTGCTCACTATATCAAATTTATCGTATTTATTTAGTTCTTTTGCCGTTTCCAACATCATTATTTCCGTGTCGTGGTTGAGACCATATCCCGATTTAACCTCTACAGTCGTTGTTCCGGATAAAAGCATCCTTTTAAGCTTTGCTTCAGTGGATTTTATCATCTCTTCTCTACTTAAATTTCTCGTTTTGCTCACCGTATCAACTATTCCTCCACCGGATTTTAATATGGAAAGATACGACTCTCCCAACTGTCTTCTATACCATTCATTGGCTCTATTGCCACCGAAAACGGAATGCGTATGCGGGTCAACAAATCCCGGTAACGCTATCAATTTTGAGGCATCTATTTCAATTTCTCCATATCCATCAATGTTTTTACCCATCTCAACAATTTTCCCATCTTTTATTGCTATGGAAAATCCATTATTCGGAGACAAATTTTTCAGCTCATCACCTATTCGGGGAACATTACCTTTCTTCAGCGTATAAACAGTTTTCGTATTGTTTATAACCAAATCATATTTCATTTACCCATCTCCAATCCGTAATATTTATAACATAAACTAATGCCCCTGTAAATAGAATATTTAATAAAAAAGCGGTGGCATAACCACCGCTTTTTTAAAATCACAAAATACTACTTTTCCCTTGTTATTCCAAGCATCGGCATCCAGATTCCTTTTTTCTTGGCAGTCTCAATTGCAATATCATAACCTGCGTCGGCATGCCTTACAACCCCCGAACCGGGATCGTTGTTCAGTACTCTTCTTATCTTATCTCTTGCCATATCGCTTCCGTCCGCAACCACAACAAGTCCTGCATGTATCGAATAACCGATACCTACTCCACCTCCGTGGTGAACCGAAACCCATGTTGCCCCTGAAGCAGTGCTTAACAGTGCATTGAGAATCGGCCAATCGGCAATAGCATCGGAACCATCTTTCATGGCTTCGGTTTCCCTGTTTGGAGAAGCCACAGAACCGGTATCATGGTGATCTCTCCCAATCACGATGGGAGCTTTAAGTCTTCCCGATCTCACCATGTCATTCATAATCTCACCCATCCTTGCTCTATCACCGTAATTTAACCAGCAAATCCTCGAAGGTAATCCTTGGAATTCCACGCGTTCCCTCGCTATTTTTATCCAATTTACGAGATGTTTGTCATCGGGAAACGCTTCGATAATCGCTTCGTCCGTTTTATATATGTCTTCAGGATCTCCCGAAAGGGCAGCCCATCTGAACGGACCGCTTCCTTCGGAGAAAAGATCTCTTATATATGCAGGGACATATCCGATAATATCAAATGCATTGTCAACACCTGCTTCTTGAGCTCTTGCTCTAATATTATTACCGTAATCGAAAACCTTCGCTCCGCGCTTCTTCATTTCGAGCATTGCTCTGACTTCTATTGCCATGCTTTCAATTGCCAGCTGATAATATTTTTTCGGATCTGTTTTCCTTAACTCCTCCGCTGCTTCAAGAGTATAACCTCTCGGTATATATCCGTTCACAGGGTCATGAGCTGCCGTCTGCTCCGTTACCACATCGGGAATAATGTTTCTTTCTACAAGCTCCGGATAAATATCCGCCGCATTCGCAAGCAATCCTATGGAAATCGCTTTACCTTCGCGGAGAGCCTCATCCTTCATTTTTAATGCTTCATCAAGATTATAAGCTATTTTATCACAGTACCTGTCCTTTATTCTTCTTTCAATATGGCTCTTATCCACTTCAACAATAATCGCTACACCACCGTTCATTGTTATGGCTAAAGGCTGCGCTCCTCCCATCTCACCGAGTCCCGCAGACAAAATCCATTTACCATTCAAAGTTCCGTCAAACTCCTTTCTGGCAAGTGCTCCAAGCGTTTCATACGTCCCTTGCAAAATCCCCTGAGTTCTGATATATATCCATGATCCTGCCGTCATTTGTCCATAGACAGTGAGTCCCATTGCTTCAAGTTTTGTGAATTCTTCAAATGTCGCCCATTTTGGGACCAACAAACTATTTGTAATTAAAACTCTGGGAGCCCATCTGTGTGTTTTGAATACTGCAACCGGTTTACCTGATTGCATAAGAAGTGTTTCGTCATCGTTCATTCTTTTTAATGTTTCCACTATGGCATCATACGCTTCCCAACTTCTGGCCGCTCTGCCGGTTCCTCCGTATACAACGAGATGTTCGGGATCCTTTGCAACTTCCGGATCGAGATTGTTCATCAACATTCTCATGGGAGCTTCCGTTTCCCATGATTTACATGTTAATTTATTGCCCCTGATTGCCCTTACGGGTTTATATTCTCTCATCATAACCTCCTATATATCAAGCGCCCCTATTTCCGGGCGAATCGTTTCAATTAACTCTTTACTTTCAATGAGATTTCTCATGGCACTTATATCTTTATGAATCTCTCTGTCTTTATCCATATATGCAACTTTCTCTCTGATTTTACGATAAACAAGTAAAAGCGGCTTCGGCAAGTCCTGGACCTTCTGGAAATCCAATGCCTGTGCTGCACAAATGGCTTCGATTGCAAGCACATCGGTAGCATTCTCCACTACATCATACGCCTTTCTTGCCGCAATAGTCCCCATAGAAACATGATCTTCCTGATCATCGGAGGTCGGTATGGAATCCACACTTGCAGGATGTGCTAATATTTTATTTTCTGAAACAAGACTTGCGGCTGCAACCTGAGCAATCATGAATCCGGAATTCAATCCCTCGGCGGCTGCCAAGAACGGTGGTAATCCCGTAAATGAATGATCCATAAACTTTGCTATTCTTCTTTCCGAAATATCTGCAATTTCGGCAATTGCTATGGCAAGCATATCCATAGCAAATGCAATAGGTTCGCCATGGAAATTACCACCTGAAATCACATCATCGGTATCGGGGAACAGAAGAGGATTATCAGTTACCGAATTGACCTCTATGGAAAGAGTATTCGCAACATAGTTCAAAGCATCCTTGCTGGCACCGTGAACTTGAGGAATACAACGTAGAGAATAAGGATCCTGGACTCTGTTTCCCTCTTTTACCTTTTCCCATATTTTACTGTTTTTTATAAGTAGATTAAAGTTTTTTACGGTTTTCAAAGCCCCGGGATGAGGCCTCAATTTTGCTACTCGCTCGTCAAATGCATAGTGTATACCGTTAAATGCCTCAAGACTTAAAGCCCCTATGATATCGGCATGTCGCAGTAGATTCTCCGCTTTTAAATATGCCGCAACTCCTATTGATGTCATCATCTGTGTTCCATTTATCAATGCCAACCCCTCTTTTGCTTTTAGCTTTATTGGGGTTAACCCTGCATCTTTCAGAGCTTCGGCAGCCGTTACAACTTTACCTTTGTAGTAAACATTGCCCATTCCAAGCAAAGCAAGTGTTACATGAGCAAGAGGAGCAAGATCACCGCTTGCCCCGACTGAACCTTTTTCCGGAACAACAGGAATTATATCCCTGTTAAGCAGATCCTTAAGTAAGTTAAATGTTTCGAGTCTGACGCCGCTGTTTCCCTTCGCTATAACATTCAACCTCAGAAGCATAGCACCTCTTACGAATTCTTTGGGTAATGGTTTACCCACCCCCGAAGCATGACTCAATATAAGATTCATCTGAAGCGCATCTATGTCTTTCTCCTGGATTCTCACATCCACAAGTTTTCCGAATCCGGTAGAAATTCCATAAACGACCCTGTTGGATTTCACAATTCTATCCACAAGAGCATAGGCTTCTTTGATTTTGTTTTCTACTTCCGGAGCCACATTTACTTTCTCATACTCGTATACGGTATGGAAATAATCTGCAAATGAAAGATTAGTACCATTAATATACAACATACGAACTCCTTTTTTGTGTGGATATTTTATAGCATTTAATATATAGTGTCAAGAATAAATTGCCTTTGAAAAATACAGGCACATTGTATAGACATATTTACCACATGTAGTAAAATGATTATTATATTGGAACCATAAAATGATTTTCAGAAAAATGTTATATATTCTAAAATTTCTTCGGCATCCAAGACCCTGAAACAAGTTCAGGGTGACATAAGGGGGAACGCGAGCTCCTGAAACAATATTGAAATAAATTCAGCACAAGCCCCAGGGTAACATGGGAAAAGGTGTTATTCCATACAATAATTGCGTCATTCTTCACTTGACTTTGTCATTCCGAACTTGTTTCGGAATCTCATAAACTCTGAAATAATATTGAAACAAGTTCAACATATGGTTCAGCATAGGACGAGAAAGGGGACATTATCGGATTCAATATTTTTCCAGAATATGGTTTTTTAGTTCTTTTGCAAACGATAATCTTTAAGATTTCGCTATATTGTCATAATAATCATTGGGTATCACATATTGATTGAATGTCAAATGTAAAGACGCGACCCCTTCCCATACACACCTTATTTTCAACCCTCCATATGTGACACTTCGCTTTGTAATTTATATGTGACATTTTAGCATTGTAACATCACAACATAGTTTTTTCCTGTTGAAAAAACTATGCTATTCGTGTATAATGCAAAGTTAGATTAAACAGGAGGATTGCATGAAGAAATCTTTTTACCTAGTCGCGCTTTTATTAATTTTTCCATTTCTGTTAAAAGCCATACCTATCCATGATATTCAATATGTCCCGAACCCAACAGTAAACGATACATCGCCTTACATAGGACAGACAGTTACAATATCCGGTATAGTATCTTTCGTATACCAAAACAGTTCGGGAAAAACATATTTTTATGTTCAGGATTCAAGTGGTGCTTGGAACGGTATTTTGGGTTATTCACCCACCGTTACAGGAGATTCCACATTGAAAATGGGTGACAGTATCACTGCTACAGGAGCCATAACGGAATATTACGGAACTACTGAATTGAATTACCCTGATGTAACAATCTATAAAAGAGGTTTAACCCCCTATGCCCCGGTATATGATTCGACAGGGAATATAGGACAGGAGAAATACGAAGGTGTTCTGGTACAAATAAGAAATGCCGTTGTTTCAAATTCATCTACAAACAGTTGCGATTTTAACGACGGCTCCGGATCAATAGAATTTTACGATAAGGGGAATGTTGTTACATCCTTTCCCTCGAATGGCGATACGGTTCTATCCGCAACGGGTGAAGTTGACTGGTTTTCTATTGGTAGTATATACGAAGTTTATCCCAGAGGTGATTTCGATATTGTAAAATCACTGAACGGAAGCGGTACCGTTATAATGAAACCGGATACAGTCTCAACCAACGATACACTTGATATCGCTTTTGATTATACCCCCAATGTGGACACTTCTTTAGGGATACTGCAATACACCCAGATTTATTTACCCAATGCGTTAAAATGGGATTCCAGCAGCACAAATGTGGAGCTTACCGGAGATTTTGCGGGCGCGACGGTATCTTTTTATAAATTTTCAAATGGTGCCTATTACATAAACATTTCCGGATTTTCTTTAAAATCATCAGGTGAAATAGTAATTAAAAATATTGCAACAGACACGATTACCGGTAGCTTTACGATGTACACAAAGACAGGTATCGACTCATCTTCAGCCGAGTATATAAGCCCCAATCCTGTTATGGTAATCAAAACTTCCGCTGGTATGGGCAAAGCAATGGTAAATCCCTACTATATTAAAACGGGAATAAAGAACGATTTTAAGATTGCAATTACTCCTACAACAGATACAGCTCTATTCAATATCAACTATGTGGAATTAACTATTCCATCGGGGCTTACCTGGGATAGCATACCGGAGATTAATGTCTCAAAAGGAACTTACACATTAAGCGGAGACGGGTCGGATTCCTTGCCTTACATCATTAAGTGGGATAATGCTGATGTTATCGATACTTCTTATATACGACTTACCAACGTTACAGCGGATTCATCGCTTACTTCCATATCTTTTAGTATAAAAACCGGTAAAGATTCCAATCATATAGCTCTTTGCTCGGCAAACTCCGTTCATATTAACAATACTCTGTTCGATAGCCTTATAAGCATTGGAGAGGCTCAAAATCCCGGATCTGATGGTTATACATCGGGAATGGTAAATCAAACGGTAAAAGTAAAGGGATTTGTAACGGGACCTTCAAAATATTTCAATCCGACAACAACTTCGACCAGTTTCTATATCCAGGATTCCACTGGCGGGATCGATGTCTTTTCACCGAGTGAAGCCGCATCTCTATCCTATACACTGGGTAAAGAAATCATAGTTACCGGAGTAATAACCGAATATAACGGGTTAACAGAATTAAAATACGATGACAGCACCAAAATTACAGTGATAAGTGACTCGGGGGCAATTCTGCAACCTGAAGCTCTCCCCGTTTCAGCAGGTTTGAACGAAAATAGGGAGGGAATGTTATTGGAAGTCCAAAAGGGCATTGTCGCATCAACACCATATCAATCGGGAACAGGTTACAACATGCAAATATGGAACGGTCAGGCAATTATCGATATAAGAATCAATAACTCCACAGGAATACCGGATGCGGCTCTCTTTAAGAATCTCAAAAACGGTGATTATTTATCAATTGCCGGTATAGAAGGGCAATACGATAAAACTGCCCCTTACACCACCGGCTATCAGCTTATGCCGAGATTTATCGAAGATCTTTCCCTTTACACACCATCCGATACTACAACGGAAATTGGGATAAAACTCTATCCCAATCCGTTTAGACCGGACAACGGTGAGATGCTTAACATAGAAATAACAGGTCCTCAAAACGCAAAATACGACCTTAAACTATACGATCTAAAAGGCAGATTGATAAAAACGTTTGCCGAAAACGTATCCTCTGGAAATACCGTTTATTGGTGGAACGGTAGAGACGAACACGATTCCTATCTCAATATAGGTGCCTATGTTTTGGTTTATACTCTAAAATTGCCGGATGGCTCCAGAAAGAGGATAAATAAAGCTGTTGTAATAGGAACACAATTAAATTAAGGTAGGTGACAGATGAAACGGATAATATACTTAATACTCTTAATAATCCCTTTAACTACCTACGGTGCTTTTGAGGGATTCTACATAGGTGTCAGAGGTGACGGAATGTCAAAAGCCACCGTTGCCATAAACGGGGATATAACTTCATCTCTTATTAACCCGGCATCTTTCAGAATGAATTGTAATCGTTCCATTAACTTAGGATATAATAAGCTATTCATGATGTATAATCATCTATTTATGTCATACGGCCAAAAAACATCCTTCGGTAACATCGGTTTACTCTACATCGAAAGAGACATAACGGGGGATTTTACCGACTCACTTAACAATGTACTCTCTTCCGGAGTTCTCGAAAGTGAAAAAGGAATTGTTTTTACACACAATTTCCCCTTAAATAATTATATACAGGCAGGATATAATTTTAAACTCTACAATCTTTCCATGCAAAAGTACGGGAATGCAACGGCAATATCCTTAGATGCAGGTATCGTGGGGAATCTCTTCTCAACTTTTAAAATCGGAGCAGCCGTACACAATGTAAACAGACCGATCTTTGGGAAGGTCATCGCATACTATGTTCCAAGCAACCTTATAGTGGGCGTTTCCTACGAACCCTATAAGGGATTGCTCACCACTCTCCAATTTGAGAAAGAAGAAGGTTACGATACAAGAACGGAAGTCGGAATCGAATACAAAATAATAGATCCTTTACTTACGGTGAGATGCGGTGTAGCAAATAATCCCATGGATTTTAGTGCCGGACTGACAATTAATGTGGGAAATTTCAATATTGAATATGCATATTCAAGCCAAAGAGAAATAAACGACTCACATGAGGTTGGGATCTCCGTTAATTTTTAGGAGGTAGATTATGAGAAAATTTATACACTATCTCCTTTTGGCTTTTTTACTACTACCACTCTCCGTCATTGCTGAAAACAAAAAAGATATTAACACTATTCCATATTCGGCATTAAATTCTTTGATAAACAACCGAATTGTAGCTCGCAATATTATTGATTACAGGAATAGCTACGGTTATTTCGAAAGTATATACGAACTTTGGAATATCAAAGATATGAATAAATCGATATTCACCATTATAAAAGACAGCTTGACGTTAATTCCCCCTAAAGGTATATCTCGCAGGGAACAAAAAATTAATTATTTAAAAACAAAACTCGCATCGGAAGACAGCCCGAGGGAGGGGGCTATAGATCTATGGGAGAATCTTTTAATGTACCCAATGGATATTAACAAAGCATCCTATAGAGAAATTGCAAATATTGACAGAGTGAGCCCCGTAGACGCAGCCGCCATAATAAATCATAGAAAAAAATGGGGCACATTTAGGTATATCAGCAATTTAAGACATGTTGATTATCTGACTCACTACGGTTATAGCAACCTTAGCGATTATATAAGAGTGGGAAAAGCAAGAAACATAAGTAACCTATATGGATATTTCAGGACCTCACTTAGTAACGAAAACCGACTTTCCTATTTTGACAGTAATATCTCGGCTGCAATTGCATCACTAAATTCATTAATAAAGGATCTGGAACCTCCCTTACCAGGCTCTACGAACACATATTCGGCTTTACAAAATGCCGGTTGGACAGATGCCGAGATATTACGGCACAGAGACGATGTTATATCGGCGAGCAATGAACTCGATAGTATCTCTATACGGCCGAACATATCAGAACGACTAAAATTCGGTTATAAGGATAAAATAAATGGCGGAGCATCATTCTTCAACAATAACGGACAAAATAAACTATTAAAGGGATATGTGAGTATTTCGAAAATAGGTGTTTTGAAAAAACTTATTTTGGGAAATTACAGGGTTACTTTTAATAATGGATTACTCGTTGATAATACCGATGAAGAGAGAAGCAGGATATTGAGAAGAACCGACGGTATATTCGGTGACCTGACTTCCAATAAAGAGTTCATGTTCAAGGGAGCCGCAGGAGAATTTAATCTCTGGAATTTTAACATTACGGGATTCTATTCAAACGCTTACAGAGATGCTATTCTTAACAGAGACTCTTCCTTTAATTTTCTTATAGATCTGCCCTATGACCTGTCTATCTTCGATAATAAAGTGCGTGAAACAACTTATGGAGGTAAAATCGATTTTAATTTCGGTAAATTGCAATCATTCCCTGCCGGAACATTTTTAGGTATCGAAGGTTTAAATATCTCTTATGACCGCTTATGGAAACCCGATCCTAATGAACTCGACATACCGGGTGATGTAAATTCCATTATTGATCCGAACTATACGGATCTGTTATCCGATAGTACAAATTCATTGAAATACATAGGCGGTTATTTCAAAACCGTCATAAAAAATACGGCTTATAATATCGAATATGTTAGAAATCTCGAATCGGACTATGCTCTTGTGGGAAAATTCGATATTTATTTTGATAACTTTTATTTAAACGCTATTTACAGAGATTACGACGTTAAATACTTCAATCCGTATATGAGGGGTTTTATGGAACAAGATCGCTTTGACGACGGATTATTTGAGAAAGATTACCGTCTTTTGAATCCGCTCTACTCGTATCTACAAGATTTTCCAACTCCTAAGGCGGAAAGAGGCATTTATCTCGGAACTCGTTATAAGTTCTCTCAGAGTTTCACATTGACAAATTTATACATAGACTTATGGCAAAACAAAGCTTTCTCACTATACAACTATCGCGCACAAGGAGAACTTGAATATAGGCCTATCTATCCTTTACACCTCAGGTTTAAAGCGAAATATCAGTCAAAATACCTTTACAAGCCCATAGAACCAACACATTCTAAAACATTTGAATCGACATTCAGAGTATTTGGCACATTTGCAAACAGAGATTATCTAAACTTCGAAATCCGATACGGCCAGGTACATTTAACGCCAAACCCGCAATACGGGAATAGAGAACTGATTTACGGCGGATATGTCAACACTTCATTTGAACATAACTTTAGCACTAATTTAAGCATGCTTGGCGGTACAGCCGTATGGAAAACAAACGGAATGAGTCAATGGATATTTGAAGACACGGGAATAGATTTTTTATACGGAAACGGTTATAAATTTTACCTGACATTTACGGATCTTATCAATAAGAATCTATATGTTCGACTGAAATATCGTTACAAATCAACTATTTATCAACATTCCGATATGGAATTACAAGAATATCCACCTCATTTTGAAAATAGTGACCCAACAGCCATTAGACCGTTTTATGACTATCAAAATGATAATGCAATTTATCTTGAATTAGATTTAAGATGGTAGGAGGAAACATGAAAAAATTATTGATACTAACCACATTTATATCACTCGTATTTATACTTGTCTCTTACGGAGCTGACCTTGAATCGATATACGGGTACGGAGATTTTTCCAATCTCAATTCGGTAACTTATGACAATTCGATGATTCTTAATTCAACGGCTTTGATGAAAAGAAACAGCAGGTTTTTTATATCATTCGGCGTGAATGTTACATCTGTTAATGAAAACAGAACGGTAAAACTATTCGATTCTTATGACAATTATCTTGCCGATTATCCTGTTTATGAAGCGACATACCCCTATTACAATGTTCAAAATGTACAAATAGGATACCAACATAAATACTTTGCTTTGGGACTGTTTTACGCTCCCTTCTCCGATAATAATTACAATTCCGATTACATAGAGCATGATAACTACTATGTTAAAACCGGTGAAATAAGAAACTATTTAATCGATAACACTAATAGATTGGGATTTGTCTTAGGAGTAAAACCGATAAAATGGGTCTCCATAACCGGATCATATCAAAACATTCAAGGTTATGTTAATAAAAAATATCAGCATCTTTTCGTAGATCCTACAGCAGATGATACCACAATCGTCGACAAAAGCACATACTCGGGAAATATGTGGAATGCAGGTTTGAAATTGATTCCCAATAATTTTATCGATATATCGCTGTTTACCGAATTCCCATCAAATATCCGCGTGGAAGATGATAAAACAATTGATACACTTTTGACAACTCAGGTAAACATAATTAAATACCCGTATATTTTAGGCGGAGAAGTTAAATTTAAATTACCTAACAGATTACCTGCTACTATTATATTGGACGGCAATTACAGTTTATGGCATAATATGCAAATAACAGATCATACAATGGGCGATTCGGTTTATAACGACAGCACTTTGAACAACGCCATTTTCCTTAGATTGGTTGTAAAACATAAATTGTCAAAAAATCAGTGTATATCTTTCGGAGCATCTATTCAACAATCCTACATAATACAGGATTTGATGATTCCCACCTATATCTTCGGATATACTTATATTTCGGACAATACATTCAAATTATCAGGCATTATATCTTATAGCAATTACTCATTTTCCAATAACGAAGTTAACGTTAATATGCCTCTTAGTACTACTTTTAACTTTAGTGATTTTAACTTTCACTTTACCGCATCAAAATGCTTTGATTTTTAATGGACGATAAATCTATTCTTCTCCATGTATGTTGTGCTCCCGATGCAACTCACAGTGTTAAAGTTTTAAGGGAACAATATAAATTCAATGTGTATATGTATTTTCATAATCCAAACATACACCCAAAAGAAGAGTATTTGAAACGCTATGATTCCTTCTTGAAATTATCAAAAGCCTGGAACATACCGATTATCGAAGCGCCTTATAATCCGGAAGAGTGGTTTAAAATAACGGAACTTTATAAAAACGAGCCCGAGGGGGGAGCTCGTTGCTATATCTGTTACAAAAACAACCTTTTCCATACCGCAAGAAAGGCAAAAGAGTTGGGATTTTCCTACTTTTCAACAACACTAACCATATCTCCTCATAAGAATGCAAAAATAATTAACGGAATTGGAAACGATGTTGCCAAATTATTCGGTGTAACATATATCGCAGAAAATTTCAAAAAGAATGACGGATTTAAAAAATCAATCGAATACTCCAAAGAACTCGGCCTTTACAGACAAAACTACTGTGGTTGCATCTACTCGAAAATAGAGGCTGAAAATAAGAGGAAAATAAAATATGCCAATGTTTCAAATCACAATCATTCCGATTACAGGTAAAACAAATATCGGGGTTAGTGATTATATTGCTGAAATAATCCAATTTTTAAAGGAAAGTAAAGCGGATTATACATTGACTCCCACAGCTACTGTTGTAAATTGTGATACTATAGAAGAATGTTTCGCCACTATGTATAAGATGCACACATTGTTATTTGATAGACATAATTTACCACGAATTATTACAAACATAATGATTGATGACAGACGTGATATTAAAGCCACTCCTCAAGACAAGATACGGGATGTGGAAGATAAATTGATCTAACCCGATTATACCTAAATGGAAATTGATATCAGCTTTAAGCCGTGGAATACTGTATTCATTTTCGTTGTAACATATATTTCAGGCACACCAAATGACAAATTATTCCCGTTATACTCCAAAAATGCTCTTGATTCATAAGTTGGTTCCGGGGTCGATGTGTTATAACCTATTAAGGCTCCTATAGTAGGTGCCATTAGGCTCAACAGCTGAATAACGGCTGTGTTCGGTTTGTCCATGGAATTTTTATAATTGTTATAATATAAAGAGTAAGATAATGCTTGTATACCACCTCCGATTACGGATGCAAATGCAAATGTTTTTAATAAACTACCTCTTGCCCCCACAAGTTTCCCTGAAAAATACACACCTAAAGCACTACCTGTTATAATACCGAAATAAGTATTTACAAGCGACATATCCGGTGCCGATTGAAATAATTCGTTATTAAAACTCGAACCACTGAGATAGGCAAACGTATAACCGAATAGTGTGGCACGAATTATTCCACCAGTGCTTTCTACTATTACATTATTGAAATTCGCTCCGGAATTGACATTATAAATATTTTCGTTATTTGCAGCATTTAATTGCAATATGAAGAAAAATAACACTGCCAAAACCAAACACAAAACTTGCCAATGGTTACTATTGCTTTTTGAATGTGTGATCAACATTTTCCCCTCCTTGTTAATCTACCATTATAATACATCAATTTATTGTTTTTGTCAAATTCTCCAATATAGAAAGGGATAGATAGGTCCGCCCGCACTAAAGTTCCGGCGGACAGGTATAAACTAAGTGAGATGCTGAAACAGGTTCAGAGGAAAAATATGTATGGATAACAAGATAAAATTCAAAAAATGAAAGTAAATTAGTCATTTTGGACTTTTTACAATGTTTTAAAAATAAAGTGAATAATCATGATCATTTCGCTATAAGTTGTCAGTATGTCTAAACCTCTTGCCTGAATTTCATCATTCTATAGATTAGCATAGAGATATAAACAAATTTGAAATATTCCCACTGACAAGATGATCTCTCCCTTGACTTATAAAGCGATTTTTTCTATAATCCACTTATGAAAAAGTTATTAATCGCTTTCCCCCTTTTAATTCTTACAAGTTGTGCCTATTTCAACATATATTACAATGCTGACAAATACTATAAGGAAGCCGTTTCCTCCAAAAAAGAGAATTCGAGAAACCTATCCTACAAATCGAAAGCTGATAGTACGATAAGCAAAGCGAGCAAATTGATCCAATATTACCCGAATTCGGACCTCGTAGATGATGCTTTACTACTTATGGCTAAGGCGTATGTTTTAAAGGGAGGAAAGGACAATTATATGAAAGCTCTTACAAAGCTCGACGAAATAGAAAAGTATTACAAACACAAAAAAATAAATAATGAAATTAATTATCTATATGCCTATATTCACTATCAAAACGGCGATTTTGAAAGTGCACTTAATCGACTCTCTGCAATCAAAAATTCTAAGAATAGCAATGTTATAACTTTGAAAGCAAAGTGCCTCGTTGCTTTAAATAGAAACGATGATGCCATTAAACTTTTAGAATCGGCTACACAGAAGAAAATTCCCAAGGAAACAAAAGTGGATATTTATGAATACATAGGAGACCTCTATTCTATTGAAAAGAATTATGACAAATCAATTACTTATTACAAGAAAATATTGAAATTACACCCGAATAAGGAAAAACAGTATACTATTCTTTTAAAAATATCAAACGACAATATATTTCGGCAGAATTACGAGCATGCCCTTAATTCACTTAACAAATTGCGGGATCAGGCTCCCGATCAGGATAAATATAATCTTGTGAGTTTGAGCATTGCCAAAATATATGAGAAATTGAATAAATTCGATGAGGCAATTAAGATTTACAATAAAATTATCTCCTCATCTCATAACGATAGCATAACGATTCGAGCTATTGACAACTTGAGCATCTTAGAGGAAAATATTAATGACAATATGAAAAATGCTGTCAATGTGTTGAAATCCATAGATAAAATTCGTTTAAAGGATTCTCTTTATTATGCGTGCAAAAGCCGTTTAAATTCACTAAATGAAATTATTAAACTTGAGGAAATCGACTCACTAAAAGCCGATTCGATTCCCCCTGATTCCATTCTTCAAAACAAATTGCGTATCGCAGAACTGTATGCGTTTAATCTGAACCACCCGAATAAGGCAAAATCAATTTTATTCGATCTATACAATTCCCAAATAGCGCCGATGTATAATGATAGGATTCTCTATCTCATAAGTTGGATGTATAAAAACATAGATTTCAACAAAGATAGTGCAAGTTACTATACCGAGCAACTTATTAAAAACTACCCGAATAGCTTTTATGCAAAGGTAATCAAAAATGAAGAGAATAAAATCGCGAATAATAAGCAATAAACGGCTTTCTCCGGATCTATTTTTACTAACGTTTACATCTTCCGGTGTTGAAAATGAAATTTTACCGGGGAATTTTATTAATATCGAAATAACCAAATCCCAGGACCCGTTTTTGAGAAGACCTTTTAGCATTTTTGATGTTTCGGAAGGAATGATTAGTATACTCTACAGAGTTGTTGGAAAAGGAACCGAAATCATGAAAATGTTGGATTCGGGAAAACAAATCGATTTCATAGGTCCTCTCGGTAATTCATATCCCTTATTCGAAGCGGATGACTTTACATTTGTGGCAGGAGGAACAGGAATTGCATCCATTCATTACATGCTTAAAACGGTAAAAAACAAATATCCGAGTAGTAAAAGGACGCTGTATTGGGGAGCAAAGAACAGATATGATTTTATTTTGAAAAATGAAA
>QNBC01000022.1 GCA_003641665.1 candidate division TA06 bacterium | reverse complement strand
TGATCGTATGTTCAAGCAGGGAAACAGAAAAGGTAGAAATACAGACAGAGGAAGAATATACCTCAAATACGGAAAGCCTGATCAAATAATAAGAAAGGGCATAAGTCAAAAATACAAAAGTGCAGAGATATGGAAATATTACAATAAGGGTGGAATGACATTCATTTTCTCCGATGTTAACAGTACAGGTGATTACATTCTGGTGTATTCTTCGATATCTACGGAAAGGACCGATCCTAATTGGAGAAACTACATAGATCCTATGTGGGTACAAATGGAGTGAAATCATGTTTATAACAATAGTGATAATTGCATTGTTAGTTATAACAATTATAGTTGTGTATAATTCTATTATAAAGCTTAAAATAAGGGCAAATAATGCATGGTCCGACATAGATGTGCAATTAAAGAAGCGTTACGATTTAATAAATAATCTTGTGGAGACTGTTAAGGGTTATTCCTATTTTGAAAAAAGTATACTTGAAGATATAGCTGAGAAACGCAGTATAGCGATGAATGAAGATAAAATATCCAGAAAGGCAGGAATTGAGGAGGGAATTACAGGTACATTAAAATCATTGTTTGCAGTTGCGGAAAATTATCCCGATTTAAAAGCGAATAAGAATTTTCTTTACCTGCAAAAACAGTTGGTTGATATAGAAAATACCATATCAATGGCGAGACGATATTATAATGCCGTTGTGAGGGATTATAACCAGCTAATTAATGTATTTCCGCAAAATATTATTGCTAAGATGTTTGGTTTCAAAGAATTGGAATATTTCGAAGTTGAAAATGAAAGAGAGAGGGAAGTTGTAAATGTCAGTACTTAAAAGAGCAATTTTAATCATTGTTTTAATTCCCATATCGGTTTTCGGATGGAATATAAAAACGTATGATTCTGAAATCCTTGTAAGAAAAGACGCTTCATTCAATGTTTTGGAGAATATTACCGTTGATTTTCAGCATGAATATCACCATGGAATTTATAGAATGATACCTGTCGCTTACAAAAAGAAAGGTACCACATTTAAGGTTAGAATTAAAAATATAAATGTGGAAGATGAGAACGGGGTTAAATTGCCATTTAAAATAAGAACAAGCGGAAGATATATGAATATAAGGATAGGGGATCCTTCGAGAACTGTGACGGGAATTCAGCATTATGTGATCAAATACGATGTAGTCCGAGCATTTATGTTTACAGATGATTATGCGATTTTCTACTGGAACATTGTAGGTACGGAGTGGTATGTCCCTATAATGAGTATGTCAGCAACGATTTATTTCCCCGAGGAAATCAGCGGAAAGGATGTATTTTATAAGGTTACAGGGGGCAGTTATGCTTCGGAAGATACCAGTTTGACAGTTGATTCTCTTATTGACAATCAATTAAAAATCAGGTGTACTAAGATGTTAAATCCCTCCGAAGGTATAACGCTATTCATGAAAATACCGCGAAAATATGTTGTAATGCCCTCAAAAATACAGGAAGTAATTTGGTTTTTATCTGACAATTGGATATTTTTGATTCCGATTATTGTTTTTATTATTATGTTTACTTTGTGGTATAAAAACGGCAGAAATCCGGAATTTAAGGAGTATTCGATTGTTGTAAGGTATAAACCGCCGGAGGATTTAACCGCTGCGGAAGCCGGAACATTGATAGACGAACGTTGTGATGCTCAAGATGTTAATTCTATTCTAATAGATCTGGCAAGAAGAGGGTATATTCGTATTGAAGAGATTGTCACAAAAAAGTTACTTTTCATGAAAAATATCGATTATAAAATAACGTTGTTAAAGGATTATAAAAAGGACAAATTAGAAACATATGAGCTAAAATTCCTTGATGCGTTATTTTCGTATGGAACGAAGGATTCTATTTTATTGTCATCATTAAAGAACGGTTTTTATATGGATTACAAAGAGATAAAAAGTCGCATATATAAAACATTAGTAAAGAAGGGATTATTTGTTAGCAATCCGGAAACAGTGAGAAATCTGTATGTCGTTTGGGGAATTATAATAATGATTGTACCGGTTGCTTTTGCAATGTTTTTCTTCGTAATGGGCAATATAAGCATATATCTGTTACCAGTGCTATTTTTCTCCGGTTTGATTGTAATGGGCTTTGGCTTTGTAATGCCGAAGAAAACCAGAAAAGGGGTTTTGAAAACTGTGGAATTAATGGGGTACAAGGAGTATTTGTTGAGAGTTGAAAAAGATGAATTGAAAGAAAAATTGAGGGAGAATCCCAATCTGTTTGATGAAATATTACCGTATGCCCTTTCACTTGGTATTGCCGATATCGTTGCCACTAAATTTTTGGAACTTGTTTCAAAACCACCGGATTGGTATATTGGTTCAACAACTGGAATTTTTACAACCACAATGTTTATGAATAGTCTCGGTAATGCAATGCATTCATTTAATACCACTTTCTCTTCGGCTCCTTCCTCATCAGGAGGAGGGTCGGGTGGAGGCGGATTTTCCGGAGGGGGCTTCGGTGGAGGTGGTGGAGGCGCCTGGTAAAAATGCTTGACATAATCGTTATATATTTGTATTCTAATATATAAGAATATAAAAGGAGGATCAAATGAAAAAGAAATTATTTTTTGTCGGTATTATAGGCTTAATTCTGATGATAAGTGTAGGGTGCAACAAATATGAACCGAATCCCGTTATAAGAGCCTGGAGTAATAATATAGCAGTAATGCCTGCATTAGATACAACAACTAATATAGTATCATTTACAATTGATACAATTAAATTTATTAGTTTAAATGGTGTAGATTGTAAACTTGATTCATTGTCGATTGAGTACTATAACGGTTCGAATCATCTATCGAACTATGATTATTCCGGTTTTGCTCTAAGTCCCTTGTATATTTACGGTAAAGTGGATACAATGAATGTTCCTCTGGATACTACATACTTGTTTAATGCTAATATACCGATTACAAGCCTAAATAACTATTTTCAAGCAAATACCAATGTTCCTTCGGTAAGAGCACAATTCTATTTTTACGGCTCTAATTTGGGTGAAAATAAATTCTTTACATATGACGGATTTGCTGAAGGAGTAATTAATCCATATTATCAGTGATTTTATACTCTTTGATTTTATAAAGCAGCGAGCGATAACTTATACCGAGTATCTTCGCTGCTTTTCTTTTATTCATTGATGCCGATTTCAATGCTTCTTTTATAACGGTTATCTCTTCCAACTTCCTTCTATATCTCAAATTTATCTTTTCGGAGAATTCATTTGTTAAATTGAAAGTGCTTATTTTTTCATTATTAAGGATAACAGCTCTTTCAATGATATTTTTGAATTCTCTAATATTACCCGGCCAATTATAATTGATCAACTCATTAAATGCGTTTGGAGTTACAATGGGAATATTTTTCCCCAGTTTTCTGGAGAACATTTCAAGATAGTATTTTAGAAGGAGGGGAATGTCCTCCGTATGTTCTCTCAGTGGTGGGATTACAATGGGATAAGTCGATATTCTGTAGTATAAATCGGTGCGAAATTTGTTATTATCAACCTTATGTTTGAGATTTTTATTGGTTGCTGAAATAATTCGTATATCAAGTGCAATGTTGTCATTGGAACCAATTCTTCTGATCTTTTTTTCATCCAATGCTCTAAGAACCTTGGCTTGAGCGTTTAGGGAAAGATCTCCGATTTCATCGAGAAAAAGAGTACCATGGTTGGCCAATTCGAATTTACCTACACGTGTGGCGTAAGCTCCTGTGAAAGCACCTTTTTCCGCTCCGAAAAGCTCACTTTCAATTAATTCGTGGGGTATTGCCGCACAATTTATGGCAACGAACGGACATCCTTTTCTATTACTCTTTGAATGAATATAGCGAGCGAGTAATTCTTTACCGGTACCACTTTCTCCCGATATTAAAACAGTTGCATCTGTTCCAGCAACATTGTTTGCCAAATTAATTACTTCTTTCATGCGTTCGCTTTTATAAATAATAACAGGCTCGTATTTATCATCGTTTAAATTCTGAACATTCAAGTAATATTCTTTAATCAGTTTATCGATTTTTATTGCCAACATATCAAGATTAATCGGTTTTTGTATATAATCATTTGCCCCCAACTTTATCGCAGTAACTGCTGTTTCTATGGTAGCATATGCAGTCATCAGAATAATGGGAAGAAGCGGTTGATGCTCACGCAATAGTTTTAACAGTTCGATTCCGTTTTCCGAACCGAGTTTCAAATCAAGCAGAGCTAAATCGATGGGATTTTCACGAATAGTTGAAAGAGCTTCGTCGGAGGTTGAAGCCTCAAAAACAGTATAATTGTTTTCTGACAAAAATGTTTTCAACATTACTCTGAAATTACGATTATCGTCAATTATAATTACATTCATAATCTACTCCGTAAAAGTTATCTTTATGTATGCTCCATTCATATAATTTCCCGCATTAATAATAGCGTTATGTAATGTTATGACTCTATTGATAAAAACCATTCCAATACCGCTTCCGTGTTCTTTTTCAGTAAAAAATGGGACAAAAAGGTTATTCATTGCATTCTTCGAAAATCCTTTACCGTTGTCTTTAATTTCCAAAATCGTATAGTTATTGTTTTTATATATGTGTACGTCTATCTTTGTTGCATTAGCTTCTTTGGAATTAATAAATATATTTTTTATTGCCTGGAGGAATAGTTGTCTGTCAAGCATGATAGGAGTGTCAATTTCACTGGAAAATGTAAGATTGATAGAAATTCTATCCGCTAATTTTTTAAATTCGGTTTTAAGAGTATCTGTTTTAATCGGGTGCTTTATGATTTTTCTTATCCTATTTATCTCAATAAATTTATTTATCGAGTTTAACATATATTCTGTTTCGGATTCGAGTATTTCCAATTCTTTTATATCCGTTTTCTTTCTTAACATTTGAATGTAACCTGAAATAATACCGAGAGAATTTTTAAATTCATGAGCCAAATTGACAGAAACGTTACTAAGTAATTCCATTGTATCAATGTTTTTTTTAATTATACTACGGTTTTTACTTTCCGTTATATCAAACAGCATAAAAAGTATACCTAATTCTTCATCTCCTCGTTTCACAGGATTTTTCACAATTTGATAGGAAACATCTCCGATTGTTATTTCATCGTTTTTCCATGAAGGTAAAATGTTTTTGATGTCGGGAAAGGAATCGGAAATCTGTTTTGAGAGACTGTTTTCATACAGTAAGCAATCATCTTTAAATAGATATATCGGTGTGTCAATTAGATTAAGAGTGGATCTTAAATATGTCTCAATATCCCTCGAATGTTCTTTTTCCTCATTATAAAATTGCTCGAGTTCCAGATTTTTCTCCTTTAATGTTTCGATGGTTTCTTTAAAAACCTGTGGAATATAATTATAGTAGACCTCATCTTTGATAGGGGTTCTTACATTTTTAGCCAGAAACTCCATATATATCATCGGTCTGAAAGCAAGTAGAGAAATTATAATGAAAATAAGTATGATTCCGAGAGAGGAGACAATCGTTATAAACAGAAGAGATTTCTGTGAGTCGATTAATTGAAAAAGAGGATTGTTATATATTCCTGCAATATAAAAATGATTTGTAATTTCAGGGATAATAAACATATAGTGCTGTTTGTCAATTTTAATTATTTTATTTTTAATAATTCCCTTATTTAATTCGTTTTCGAAAATATTGTAATACTTACTCTTCGTCCTTATGGGGGATTGGTAGCCGATAATAAATAATTCTTCTATACCGAATATTTTCTTTGTTTTTGTCAATGTTAATGAATCGGGAATAGAAGAATTTTCTTCAATGTAGTTTTGAATAGCGGTTATTTTCTCTAACTCGTTGTCGTATGTTCGTTTTACGGAACTTATACTGGTTGACAGTATATAGAGATTTAGAATAAAAATTATCAAAACGATAAATAAAACCGAATATTTGTATTGTGACTTCATATTTTAATAATATGAGTATTATTTGGTTTTGTCAAATATTATTCCATTGTTGTACAATTCCATTTCCATTTTGTGAATAAGTCCTGATGTTATACCGAATTGTTTATAAATTAGGTGATTGATTTTATTGTGCAGAATGTTAATATCGTTCCCTTTCCGCAGATTTTCGATTATCCTTTTTGTCAAATATGAGATATTATCATCATATTTGGTATTATAGGGAAGTTTTATAACATCATTAATATTCGTATGGGGTGTTCCGTTTAATTTATAGAGTATATACTTGGCAAAATTTGAATTTAAGTATGCAAGCAGATAGTAAAGGTCCGTATCTATTGGAATTATGCAGGGAGTTACGATATCGAAAAGATATCCTTTAGGTTTGTAAACAGCAATGAAGGCCGAGTTATTATCGATATTGTTGAAGACGATTCCTTCCTGTTTCATGGCACGAAGATGTCTTTCTTTAATAACATCGGGATTCTCTTTAACCAATTTATCGAATAACAGCCAGTGAGAAAATGTTTGCCAATAACCTTTCCTTCTCTTCAATCGTTTTATATAAGGTAGAGATCCTTCCATATGATTTTTGAGAACATATCGCCTGACGTTGTTTGTTTGTAATCCAACCATTATCTCAGCATAGTGTGAAAGATTCTCATTTTCATCGAGAATATTCAGTATTTCTCTTTCAAAATCGTTAAAGGGTAAAATGTAATCTTTCACGTAAAGGTCTCTCTTTTGTAATATAGTTGTGCCTGATGGAGAAGAAACGGAAATATTACCTTTATTGGAATCTCTTAAATGTAAAATTATGCTCCTTACATTTGCTCTGAAAAAAATATTTTTACTCAATTTATTTACTGAAATATCGAACCTTGAATTCAGAATCATTTTTCTAAGATTGTTATAACTTTTTAAATAAATGAAACTTTCACTCACAATGAAGGCAATTTCTCCGTTCTCCTCGATTAAATCCAAAGCTTTTTCAAGGAACATGGAGAATAAATTTCTGTTTGTTAGAGGATAGAGTGATTTATAAGTAAGTCTATTAGGTAGAAATTTAGTGTCAACAAAAGGAGGATTCCCGAGAATTATCCTATATTTATTTTTTAAATTGAGTGTTAAAAAGTCGGTATTTCTAATGTCGATTTCATTGATTGAAATATCGATTTTATTAAGAAAAATGTAATGTAATAAAAGGAGTTTCAGTGCATAGAATAATAAATTATCTTTTTCAATTAGAGTCACTTTGCTCAAAATATCTTTCCTGTTCAATGAAAATATTTCAGAAACATCCAAAAGTTTGAATAGAAATATACCGAGTCCGGCAGCAGGTTCTAGAATTGTCATTTCATTATCAATATTTAAGAATTTAATTAGTAATTCTGCAATATTTTTGGGGGTGAAATATCGTCCCCTCTTTCTATCAACGGGGAAAGTGGTAGCTATTAAATCATACATTTCATAAAAATTTAGAGGGGGGGCGGTACAACAAAATGAGGAAACATGATTTAAATTTAATTCATTTTTAACAAATTTCATCTCTTTTTCGTCAATATGCGAAAGGAAAAGATTTAAAATCTCAGTTCTCAATTTTACCTTCACCTGTTTTTATAATTGCCCATTTGAAAAGAGCTGGACCGATAAAATCCGTTATTATAACCATAGTTATAATTATCGTTCGCAATTGAGTTCCGATTGTCGGGAAAAGGTTTTCTACCATTATTGCAATTGCTATCGATAATCCGGATTTATTGATAAAAGCTGTCCAGGCGTACTTAATGAGTTTTTGCGATGTTACGGGGTCCTTTTTACTATTGAGTTTTGCGGGGATGTAAATTCCCAATTGGTTGAAAACAAGAATAATGACAAGCAAGATTACTGCGGAAATCCATCCCGATTTTAATATTGGAAGATCCAGTAAAATCCCATTTATGGTAAAGAATACAACAAAGACAAAAAATGCAAGAGATTTGATATTTTTAGAAAATTGTTCGGAGACATTTGTGAAATTCCTCATATAGAAACCTGTTACAATTGCCACTAAAAGAAGGTCATAATGTAATAATCCTTTCGATTCAATAATAAAAAAGGATAAGATGAATAGAAATAAGGGAAGAAAAAGATTTATCTTTTTCATGTAGTACTTTATGATTATCCCTGACAATAAGCCTACTAAGAATGAAATAAAGATTTCAAGCAATATGGATAATGGGGCAGCTGAAGAACCTGTTCCGAGGAACATAAATATTATAGGGAACAGAAGAAGCATAAGTATGTCTTTTATAATAACAATTCCAAGAAGAAATTCTGTAAAAGGCCCTTTTGCCTTGGTCTCATCTATTACGGCAATTGTGGTCAAAGGAGATTTTGCAATACCGACCAGCCCCATTATAATCGCAATCTTGATGATTAATGATTGTGAAATAGTAGCAATAAACGGTAAAAGATGTTTACCAAAAAATAAAATCGTCAAGAATATTGCTATAAATATGAATATAATCTGTAAAAATACAATGCTTAATACCTGTTTGATTTCTTTTTTCATGAATTTCAAATCAAGCTCGCTTCCAGCCATTAGAGCAATGATTATCAATGTAAAATTATCAATAAATTTCAAATTTGCTATTACTGAGGGAACTGAGAGTTTCAGAATAAAGGGTCCTATGATAATACCGAAAATAGTATAGAGTGTAACTTTAGGCAAATTTGTTTTGGTAAGTAATTTGGAGAAATAGAATGCCCCAATAATCATGAATCCGAAGAAAAGAGCCATTTCCATACCGGGGTTGTTGCTCCAATTTAGGCTTTTAGTAAAATACATTAAAAAGAGAATGAAGATAAGATAGATTATTCTCATTATATATGTGCCTTTGTTAAATAGTATATTGTGTAAAATAGTAGATTCGCTAAAATTACGGAAGATGCAATATCAGTGATGAAACTGTTATTGAGAATTATCAAACTGAGTAAAATTGTATATAAGATACCCGTCTGCGGTATAAAATCAAATTTAAGTTTACCTGTGTAATGTCTAAAAAGAAACAATGTTGTGGTTATGGAAATCAGATGAATTAAAAAATAGGAAATTGAAAGAATTCGTACTCCGCTTATAGAAATATAGGAGCCGATTAGTAGTAGCAAACCTATGAAAAACGGATGTTCGAGTGATTCGATAATACTTCTAAATTTGAAGTATTCCTTTTTTAGAATGTTTGTTAAAATAAATCCGATGAAGAACATAGCGGACGCTGCATTGATATTGAAAATATAGCAAATGACAACATTAAAAATGGCTATTCCGAAGAAGATAATTAAAAATTCATTTTTGTCTGTGGAATGCTTAAATAGGAAATACATTATCGAAGAGAAAATAATAATATCGATTAATGATAAAAGTATTGAATAAGGGTAATTTAAGGTTAAAGGAGAACCATTTTCGAGAATTGGGGTTAAAAACAATAGGAATAAGAAAACGATAAAGAGAGTAAGGTTCGACATTACGGCGAAGATGTTAATATCAGGAATATTTTTATCTGAAAATAAATAGTATGATGGGAATATGGATGCTGAAATAGACGAGATAAGTATGAGATAGGGGACAGGTACAGAATGTAAAGCAAAACGGGCAATAATGAAAAAGAAAAACAGGGAAATAAAAAAGGAAACAAAATAGATTAAAAAAGTTAATATAAATAACTTTCTTAATATTACGAAATTCTTTATGCGAAACTTTAAACCGGCAAAAAGTGCTGTGGCACCAATTAGAAGAGTAATCACAGGCTCTATTTGAATATTTTCTGCTTTGTTTAATAGGTTAAGTGCATAGGGACCGAGGATAAAGCCTATTCCTATCATAACTATTTCTAAAGGAATAAAATTAAAAGTTCTTTTTCTAAACAGAATAGTTCCTATAGTAATAACAAGCAAGAGGGCGATAATTATGTAAAGATTATTCATAAACTGACACCTACCGAGAGATTGAAAGTTTTAAAAAAGCCTTTAACCCCATTGTATCTCACATCGGCATTAAAATTTAATTCTGTATTGTCGGTCAGGCTATGTTGCACGTTTAATTTTAAAATAGCATCGAAACCCTTCGGATAATTCTCATCAATTTCGCCAAAACGATTATCATTGCCATATAGATTATAATTTAAAACAGGTGTGAATGTAAAGTGGTAATCCATAATAAATAAGGGGAAAATAATTTCAGTCCCGTAATGGAAAATATTTTGCTTCTCAGGTATTGTATAGGTTATATACCCCCCCACAAATTTAATATTAAAAAGATTAATTCCATAACCAAAATAACCGCCGAAATATTTTTTGGAAGATTGTAAATAAGGAGTACCATCAAAACAGTAATTATAATTAAAACTTATCGTATACAGTTCCGCTCTATCTTTTCGAATAATAAATTCACCTGATAAATACTCAGACGTAATTAGATTTGAACGGATTAGATCCGATTTCAAATTAAAACTATTGTTTTTAAAATTTTTCTTTATTATACCATTGAATCGCAATCTGTCATTCCTTTGTATTGTATCGAGGTTCTGTATATAATTTCTCATCAAGCTGATTGTACCGTTGAAGATTAAAAATTTTGCGGAATGTATTTTTAAATCAAAATTGTAATTATTTAGGGGCAATTCGTACTGTTTGTAGATCAATTTTCTTATAAAATGGCCATTATCACTACTGTAGTAGATATTGTTTAACGAATCATAATCGTAGTTACCGTTCGAAGACTCAATAAATTGTGATATAAGAAAATAGGGCTTATAGTTTCCACCGTTTCCTTTAATTGAAATGTTAAACAGTTTGAAATTCTTTGAGAATTGTATATCGAATTGGCTCGTGATGGTGTCTTTATGTGTTTCTATATAGGCATGTAGCATTGAATTTTTGTTGCTTAATGAAATCTCATAATTCATTGATGAATATTCCGCGTAAAATTTTTTATATAGAGAAAGTGAAAGTATAGATCTAGAAATAGATATGCCGTTTTCAAATGTCCTTAAAGTATCCGTATTCGTATCCCTATGGAACATTTCTATTCCAATATACCGGTTTTTTACCCCGAGTGTGTAAATGCCTCTAAATTGCCCGTAATTATAAGGAGAAGAGGAAAGATAATCTGCATAGTATGAAGTATAAATATACTTATTAATGTTCAAAATCAGATTGGTATTTGTTTTAAAGATATTTTTGTTTAATAATTCCGAAGAATACGATTTTAATGATAATTTATCTTTATATTTGTAGTTCAAATGTAAATCGGATAGAAAAACGTTTTTAAAGCTATCCGGCTTTATTAAGTTGAAGTCCGATTTAAGTAAAGCGATTTTATCTAAAAAATCATTGTATTTAATATTTTGAAACCATTTGAACGAAGGCAAAATAGTGGTAATATCCGTTTCCGTCCCAAATATTTTTCTATATGAAATTACCCCTGTAGAATTGTAATTATTGTCGCCGACAAGTAGATTACTTTTGTCCTGGAGAAGTGTAATCGAAGCATTTAACCCGCTGTAATCCCCTTTTAATGAAATAGAACGTTTGAGTCCCGGAGGATGTACTATGATTACTGGCAAATAGTCCCCTTTATGTTCTCCGACATATGAAAAACCGTGAATAGCATTATCGTATATGTAATCTCCCGTGGAATCTCCTACATAGGTAAAATGGCAAATATAATTTCCCTGATTGTAACCTGCATAGATAAAATGCTCTCCGGATTTTATATAATCACCCTTATTGGCTCCTACAAATTTAGAGCCGTTTAAAATAATGGTCGAATCATTGTAGCAAATTATAGAATCGTAAGAAATCCCGAAAATATTTCTATTCCAATCTCTTGTTTCGTCGTACATAACGGTGAAATGACGATTTATACTACCGGCGATGTGCATGTAATGTCTTAAATTATATCTGCTTTTAAGTTGATATGTGATGTATAATTTATCCCCTTCATTTATTTTGATACTCGGTAGAATCTCAATTGTACCATATGTATAATCAATAGAATAATCTATCCCGCTTCTCAAAATATTGCCATTCAGGAAAACCTTTTCACTTTGAGGAGATATATAATACAATGAGTCATTCGAAGAGAGAATATTATAAGGTCCCAAATAATTCTCTTTTATTGTAATTTCCACATTTCCTCTTTCACCTCCGTCTAAACCAGCGAGTAATCTCAATTTATTACCGTATTTTAAGTCAACTCCAATCATTTTTTGTTTTAATCCGTTTAATTTATAAGAGATATCACCCAAATTTATACTGTTTTTATCTTTGCCTAAAAAGATATTCATACCGGAAATATCGGATAAATAAGCCCCTTCCCCGGAAAATATCTTATTGTTGTCATTAATGTAACCGTTTACAATAATACCACCGGGCGAATGATAATTAAAATGATTATCAGCAGCCGTATTTATATTGAAACCATTGTGGTCATTCATATTAAAATTAAGAATGTTCAACCCGCTGGCGAAATTTTCATTCCGTTTTGATTTTTTGTAATTATTTTTATAAGCTTGTACCGAATCGGCAGGTTGAATATATTTTAAAAAAGGATCGAATGTATGTTTTTTTAAAAGTATATATTCATCGTAAGAGGAGTAATTTATTGTTACTACCACGGAATCGGCAAAATTACGACGGAGCTTGATTATCCCTTTTGTCGAATCAATGTTCAGGTAACGAATAATACTATCGGGTTTAATATAATTGATGGTTTTGATGTGTGAATATGAAAGTTGATAATTACCCTTTTTAAATATAAACAATGTATCTACTGTGTTACAGTGAATAGATGCAAAGAGGAACTCAATAATTGAAAGTAAAAATAGAATCTTTCGCATATATTATTATCCGATTTTTAATTACATACATTTTTTGTGGAATATACTTGAATTTGGATATAAACAATCCGTTTTTAAAAAGAGTATCGTTTTTTAGATAAATCAAATCCCCGGAACAAGTGGTGCAAAATGATGTAATATTTGTATCTATCAACGAATCACGAAGTGAAAAGATATTACGGGAATATAAAGTGTCGTTTTCAAGAAAAAAAAGTATACTTGTGTTTGCTATGGTAAAGTATTTTATATATCCGTTTATGAGCAAAATATTATTCCTCGAAATTCCTCTATTGTCCAATATGTAAAGTGCATCCGGTTTGTAAATAAAGGAACGTGCAAAACTATAAAACGAAATTGTGTCTGTTTTATGTGTATAGAAATTAAAAGTGCAAAGATAACCATTATCTATAAAAAACAGGTTATTTGCAGAATAATACCAGTAAATAAGATTACAGACATTATCTATTAGCAGTGAAGAATCCGGTGAAATTTCATAAATTTTATTGAATTTGTATTGGAGAGTTATCGAATCCGAAAGAATAAGCTTGTTATCGTTGTACAATGGAGGAGAGGGGAATAAACTTATTAAACTGCATAATAGTATGAATGCCGAGAAGAAGGAAACTCTACTTGCTTGTTCTATCATTTATAACATCATTTAAAACATGCTTTGGAATTGGTTGAGGGTAATCACCGGAAAAACATGCTGTACAAAAATTATCGAATTTAATATTCGAATCCGCTTTGACCGCACTAACCATATCATTATAATCCTGATAAATAAGAGCATCCGCATTTATAAAATTTCTAATTTCTTCTATTTCCATCTTGTTTGCTATCAATTCCGATTCGGTTTGCATATCTATTCCGTAATAACACGGATGTTTAACCGGAGGAGAATATGATGCAAAATATACTTCAATTGCACCGGACTGTTTTATCAGATTTACGAGTTCTTTTGATGTATTTCCCCTAACAATGCTATCATCAATTAAGAGTACTTTTTTACCTTTTAATTGTTCTTTGACCGGATGCAACTTCTGCCTTATGGAGCTTACGCGTATATCCTGTCCGGGCATTATAAAGGTTCTGCCAATATATCTATTCTTAATGAGTCCTTCCTGATAAGACACATGTAATCTTTTAGCAACGGCAAGAGCTGCATTACGTGCTGTGTCGGGAACAGGGACGACTACATCGGGCATAATGCCCAATTGTTTAATCTTTTCTGCAAGTGTTTTACCAAGGTTATATCTCGCTCTTGCTACGAGTATATTATTCATAATCGAGTCTGGTCGTGCGAAATAAATATACTCAAAGATACATGGTCTGTATTCTGCTTTTGTAATAATCTCACTGTGGAATTCGCCTTTATTATTGATAAATATCATCTCTCCCGGTCTAACATCTCTGACAATTTTATAGCCAAGTGTGTCAATAGCACAAGATTCGGAGGAGAAAATATAACTGTTTTCCTTCCTCCCGAAAATCAAAGGTCTGAATCCGTACGGATCTCTATATGCCAATAAACCGTAATCACCTATTATGGAAACAATTGAGTAACTACCTAATATCATGTTGGTAGTGTTTAAAAGAGCATTCTTCATAATTTTGAGAGAAAATGTTTTCCCCTCGAGGTTATGGGCAAAAATATTCAAAAACGCTTCAATATCGCAAGATGAATTGACAATTCTGTTATACTCGTTTTTATTGATTCTGCTTAACTCTTTGTGATTCGCAATATTACCGTTATGTGCCATAGCTATTCCATAAGGGTAGTTTACAAAAAACGGCTGAGCATCTTCAACCCCGCCGCTACCAGCAGTGGGATAGCGGACATGGCCTATCCCTATTGTCCCCTTTAGCATCTTAATCTTTTCGGGGGTAAATGAATTCTGAACCAATCCTTCATGTTTCTGGATGTGGAATTTACCATCGTAAGTACACATACCGCATGAATCTTGTCCTCTATGCTGTATGATATTTAACCCAATATACAGTTCTTCATTAATTCTCTCATTTCCAATAATACCGATTATACCGCACATGATTATTCCTCTTCAAGTTTAATGTTATGATCTATTCTATAACCGTTTAAAAATGCCTTGGAATCCATAACGGATTTTCCCGAAGGTTGAATTTTTAAAATTTCCAATGAATTCGTTTTTGTGCCCAAGTATAGATGTTTTTTGATTGCACCTATAGTATTTTTAGGCAAGCTAACATTAGAGTGGATAGCACGGATTATTTTAAAATATTGCCCGCCCAGCTTAAAACGTGTACCCGGTCTCTCTGAGAAGGCGTTGATTTGCCTTAAAACGCTTTTCGAATCTCTGTTTGCATTCAAAGTATAATCAGCGCGAGTAATTTTTTCCGCATACGTGGCACAGGAATCGTCTTGTATTTTCATTTTGTAATTATCTTTTATGATTGAATAGATCGCCTTCAAAAGAAGTTCGGCGCCTGAGATAGATAATGTTTTAAATAGATCCGTATAAATTGTGTCATCGTCGATTTGTACTTTTTTTTGAAGAATGATACCTCCTGCATCTAACTTTTTTTCCATTTTGATAATGCTTATCCCCGTTTCGTTTTCACCATTCATTATCGCTCTTCTTATTGGTGCGGCTCCCCTGTATTTTGGTAAAAGCGAGGGATGTATATTTAATGGTAGATATTTGGGCAAGGAAAGTATAACCTCTTTAAGCAATTGTCCAAATGATGCAACTACAAAAAAATCGGGTTTGAAATTATTGATTTTTTCAATAATTGTATCTTCATTGCAATTGTTGGTTTCCAGAAAATTTACATTGTTTTTCAACGCATAAATTTTAGGAGGAAGAGGAAAGATTTTCCTCCCTCTTCCTGCCGGTTTGTCATGTTCAGTAATAATAAGAAGATTCGAGATACTGTTTAGTCTTTCTAATGCAGGAATACCAAATGAATCAGAGCCAAAAAAGACGATATTCATTGGTGTTAATTGCTTGATTTTATTTCTTTTGTCTTACTTTCCTGTTTATACAAACCGATGATGTATGGTTTCTCCACTTCAATCTCTACTTTTTCGGCAATTTTTATTGTTACAACATTGTCCTTTATCTTTGTAACAACACCACGTATCCCCGATTGCATTAAAACTTTATCTCCCTTCTTAAGGTTGTTCAATAGCTCTTGATGTTTCTTTCTGTTCCTCTGTTCGGGAAGTATAATCAAAAGATACATAATACCGAAAATAACGATCAAAAGCACTATTTGTGATGCACCACCCATGTTACCTCCTATTTTCGGGTAGTATATATTATTTATCCGTAAAATGCAAGAGATAAACAATGAAGATGTATCTATTAATATTCACATAAATTAATTGTTGACATTTTCTTTAAAAAGTGATTGAATAGAACCGAGCCAAAAGGAGGTGTAGTTTGCGATTAATAAGAGTTGATGATATTAACAATCTGATATCAAAAAAAGCTGCTACAGTCAGGGAATCCGCTAATATTTTTGAAATAGCCGAGGCTATGATAGAAGACCCTAAAACACGTTCTGTTTATGTCGTTGATGGGAAAAACAGATTGAAAGGGATAATTCCTGTGATTTATTTTGTAAAAGTCATTTTTCACGAATATGTACCGGATGAATACCTTTACTTTAAAGTTATGAAACCCATTGAATTCGACATGATACAATCTTTGGATACCTTAAATGCATCGGATATAATGCTAAACCCCATTTTCGTAAAGTCTAACGAATCTTTAAAAACGGCATTCCAACGTATGTTTTCAAGTGAATTAAAAGAAATCCCTGTTGTTGATGAGGAAATGAAAGTAGTAGGAGATCTTAATATACTCGAAATGATAGAAGCATGGTTGGAAATCAATAAGGAATAAGTTGATATGAATCTGACATTAGGCCTTGCCATAATACTGCTTTTAGGATTA
>QNBC01000021.1 GCA_003641665.1 candidate division TA06 bacterium | reverse complement strand
TTGCCTGAATATAAAGAAAACAAAGTTTATAGACTAAAAGAAGTAGTATCAAAAGTGAAAGAATATGAAAAAGATGATATGCCATATAATGCTGAAAGTGAATTAAAGAAAGTAATACCTGATTTTTAAATGGGGCTGTTAGTATTGCTTATAGCTTTATAGCGGGAAATGGAGATAATGTATATAAAAGGACATTTTAAGGTATTATTTGGGGAAGTATAAGTTTGAAATATTTTTTATCATACAAGCTTGATACAAAGTTTATTAGAGCATAAAAAATGGTATAAGAATGGCTGATTATTCAAAGTACAGTAATGGTGATTTATTAAAGATTATTCGGAAACAAGAAAATGAGTTAAAACAAAGGATAAAAACTTTAATATTTTATTGTTATTTGTGACCTCAATATCGTGTACAATAGCATGATGAAACATAAAGGAAAAATAGTATGATAGATAAAATCAGGGGAATAATTAAAAGCTTATTCAATAAGTGGGGATACGAGATAGTCCGTTTCAATGCTCCTGTCAGTCATTTCCACTCAAATCGATATCTACGCCTTAATTCACGAAGGCTGGAACATCTTGCAAGTTTGAGAATACCGGTAAAGGGAATGTCGGTTTTAGAAATTGGTGCGGGTATCGGAGATCATTCCCATTACTACATAGATAGGGGTTGCAAAATAACTATCACCGAAGCAAGGTCTCAAAACCTAAAATACTTAAGGAGTCGTTATCCTGACTGCAATATTCAGTTTCTAAATTTGGAACAACCTACTCATATCGAAGGTTCTCCATTTGATGTAGTTCACTGTTATGGAGTTCTACATCACTTGAGTAATCCTGAACAAGCTTTGGAATTTATTAGTCGGAATACCGGAAGAATGTTGTTCCTTGAAACACAGGTCTCATTTGGTGAAAGCGAAGAGATAAATATCGTTAGCGAACCGAAAAGTGACCCTACACAAGCCTATTCAGGGATTGGATGTCGACCGACAAGACCATGGGTGTACAACAGGTTAAAAAGACTTTTTAAATATGTTTATCTCCCCATAACTCAACCGAACCACGAGGAGTTTCCCATAGATTGGAATTCACCTGATAAACACAAGGGGAATTCACAAAGCGCTATTTTTATTGCGTCTCGTGAAAAGATAGAGAACGAATTACTAACGCAATCTTTAATCAAGAAGCAATTGCGGCATGAATAGCCGTTTAGATTAATTCTTATACAGGATTTGTTTAGTTAAATGTAAGAGATTTACCGGCGGATTATTTGTTCTTCTGAAAAAGTGCACCCGGCAAGTAAGTAGTTAGATATATATACCACCTGTGTAAATAATTTGCTTAAATTTCAATTTTATCCTTGACATCAAGTAAATAAAATACTATATAAAAACAATATGAATTATTGGGTTTTATCGCTTTGTTTTTTATCTATTAATGTTATAATATTCACATATTTATTCAAATTAATCTATACAGGAAGGTGTTAAATGAACAGTTCAAACTATTTCAGCAGGTGGTTTTTCGGTTTTATCGTGCTATCGTTGTTATGGCTGGCATTTACATTCCCATTTTCATTGGCCGAGCTATATACCGGACTTGTCGTCGGAGCGTTCATTTCTCTATTTACGGCTAAGTATTTCGAGGAATTCGGTATAAGTAGTTTTGCCCCTTCAAAAATTTTAGGTTTGTTGATATACATACCTATAATATTATGGGAAATTATTAAAGCCAACATCGAAGTTGCTATTATTGTTTTATCTCCTTCATTGCCAATTGAACCGGCAATTATAACGGCAAAAACAAAACTGAAATCCGATATAGGGAAGATGTTTTTAGCAAATTCAATTACTCTGACACCGGGGACATTAACGGTTGATATTATCAAGGACACTTATTTCATACATTGCATCAAAATCGATAAAACGGATGAAAGATATGCCACGGAAAGTATAATTGGTAAATTTGAAAAACATTTGAGGAGGTTTGTTAAATGACTATCCTGATATGGATCTGGTCAATAATTCTGTCGATTTCCATAATTTTGGTTCTTTACAGGTGCATTAAGGGACCATCATTACCGGATAGAGTTATTGCATTAGATATGTTCACGACAATCACTACAGGACTTCTCGTATTAATAGCGCACTTCTTGAATAATTACATTTTGCTTGATGTCTCGCTTGTATATTCACTTCTTGCCTTTATATCCGTGATAGCAATTGCGAGATATCTCGAATCATCAAAGAGAGGTTGATATGTTTATAATAGGGATTATATTAATAACAATCGGTGTCATATTCAGCACTTTGGGAGCTCTCGGGCTTGTTAGGATGCCTGATTTGTATAACAGGCTTCAAACCAGTACCAAGGCTACCACACTTGGTGCCTTTTCAACCATTATCGGAGTGGGATTTCTAAATCCCGCATGGTTAATAAAGACTATTGTGATCGCCACATTTATACTTTTAACAGCTCCGATAAGTTCCCATAATCTGGCTCGGGCATCCCACAAGTGGGGAATACCTCTGTCGGATAAAACATCAGTGGATAAATACGATTCTAAAACAGGAAAAGAGGAGTAGAAACATGGTTATACTATTGTATTTAGTTGTGCTGGTTCTTGCTATATCGGCGTTATGTGCCATATTCACAAAGGACCTTCTTGTTTCTGTTGTAGCTCTCGGAGTTAACAGCCTGATTGTTTCGGCACTGTTTTTCCTGATGCATGCTCCTGATGTTGCCATAACGGAAGCCGCAATAGGAGCAGGACTATCTACGGCGATATATGTGTTTGCAATCAGACATACAAAAAGGCAGGAAGAAAAATGAAAAAGACAGAATTTTTAACCGGCTCATTCATAGCATTGACATTAGTGGTTCTTCTCGGTGTGTTTTTCTTCCAAGCATTATTCCAACCTTCATACGAAGGAAAGGTGATGCCAATTGATAATGTTAACTTGAAGGATAGGGTATCGCTACATTACGTTTTGAAAAATGTCAATGATGCGTCCAAATATCTCGCTACCAATGGAATGCGCTATTTTAACAATAGGTCATCGGTACCTTCTAAAACAATTACATTCGGAAAGACAAAAAATCTCGAAGAAGGTTCTGCAAATGAAGTAACATCCATAGTTGTTAATTACAGAGGATTCGATACACTCGGAGAAGTCACTGTTCTATTCATATCAATAATAGGGCTTACAATGCTTATTGGTGGTGTGAAAGAGAAAAAACTAAGAATGCCGTCTGTTATAGTAAGAACGGGGAGTAAATTTTTATTTCCCTTTATTTTACTGTTCGGCGTTTATATATTCATACACGGTCATTTAACACCCGGCGGAGGGTTTCCGGGAGGGGCTGTTATAGCTTCCGGATTTTTACTCCTTCTACTTGGATTGGAGAATTTCAAATTCAATACAACAGTATCGAAAGTCATAGAAAGCCTTGCCGGAGTGACATTTGTAGGTATTGGACTTGTCGGTCTTTTTATGAAGAATTCATTCCTTGCCAATTTTATACCCACAGGTACGATAGGATTTTTATACAGTGCAGGCATGGTTGCTTTAATTTATATTGTTGTCGGTATAAAGGTAGGAGCCGAATTATCAACAGGTGTAGCAGAATTAAAAGAGGGTAATAAAAATGATTAGCTCAATATTTTTCTATTCAACCGCATTTGTTCTTTTTCTTATAGGATTGTTCGGTGTTCTGACAAGAAAAAATATAATTAAGATTCTTGTTTCTCTCAGCATCACTGAAACGGCTGTTAATCTGTTTTTAGTAACGGTGGGATATATCAAGAACGGAAAAGCTCCGATATTGACGAACACTATAGGGAGTATAGGTATGAACAATCTAAAATTCGTAGATCCTCTACCTCAGGCTTTAGTACTTACGGCAATTGTTATAGGCCTTGGTACGACAGCGCTTTCCCTTGTCATTGCAATTAAATTGTATAAAAATTACGGGACTTTAAATATAACAAAAATGGGTGGTAAAAGATGAATATGAACTATGCATTACTTTTAATCGCCGTCCCATTGGCTGTTGCTTTTTTACAACCGCTTTTCGGTATGATAGGGAAAAAGATTACAAAATGGGTGACATTCTTAACTTTTGCTTTTAATTTTGCTTACGCTATTTCCCTTTTAAATTTTGTAACGGCTAATGGACCGCAGATCGCCGTTATCGGTAACTGGAGACCTCCCTTCGGGATAAATCTCTATCTGTCGACACTTTCTCTGTTCCTTGCAACTATCATCTATTTTGTAGGAATGATTGTTTCTTTTTATTTCATAGGAATAAAAGATAAAAAGATAGATGATAAACTCAGTCTTGTTATGTTACTCGTCGTAGGGGCAGCGGGAGCCATTGTGATGACGGGAGATTTGTTTAACATGTTTGTTTTCATAGAGATTCTTTCCATAGGAACTGCAATTCTCATAGCATCGCGTGATAAAGGAATGTCATATAAGGGAGCGTTGAAATATATGATATTCGGTTCTATCGGTTCGGCTATGCTTCTTTTTGCTATCGGTTTTACATACGGAACATTGGGAACATTGAATCTCGCAGAGATTGCATTGAGATTTCATGAAATAAACCCCACTCTCGCTTCTTTTATCGTATTGTTGTTTACAGGAGGCGTATTTGTCGAAGCGGAACTATTTCCCTTCAATATGTGGGTACCTGATTCCTATGAAGGTGCATCTCCCCATATAAATGCGATTTTGAGTGGTGTTGTAAGCACCGCCGGAATATATGCCATAATGAGAGTCTTTATGACTGTTTTCGGTATAAATATAGGTGATAAAATTCTAATATACGGTAAACTCAATTTTAATGCGATTCTGATTGCAATCGGTGTAATTACTACAATAATCGGGGAACTATCTGCACTTACTCAGAAAGACATAAAAAAGATACTTGCATTCTCCTCAATGGCACAGATGGGAGTAATTGCATTTGCCATAGGAATAGGCAATCAGACCGCCTTAACGGGAGGCATTTTTCATCTCTTCAATCATGCTATTTCAAAAGCATTGTTATTCCTCGTTGCTGCAATGATAATAAGGAATGTCGGGAGCTCCAATATCGATGATATGGAAGGATTCGGAAGACATAATAAATTCCTTGCAATAATATTTGCCATAGGAGCTTTCGGAATAATAGGAATACCCTTCTTTAACGGATTTTGGAGTAAAATGTACATAATTGACGGGGCGGTTATGCGTTCCACACCATGGACTTACTTTGCACTGTCATTTATTCTCGGTGCAGCTCTGGTCGAGGTATTTTACTACTTCAGGATAATTTACAAAATGTTCAACGACAAGAAAATCACCACGAAAAATAGAATTCACCCCTTCGCATACATTTCTGTAATTCTTTTGGCTATTGTCGTTTTAACTGTAGGTATTTATCCTTCACTGTTTTCAAATATTCTTAATAGTGCATCGGCAGGAATTTTCGATAGAGTACATTATATAACAACGGTCTTAGGAATGGGGGTGCTCAGATGATTTTAAGTCTGTTTATAATAACCCTGATTACAGCTTTTGTTTCATTGATTATCGGCGGAAAATTGAAATGGTTGAGATGGCTGCTGTTTACGGCACTTCTAACATTTATGTCGATAAGATTGTGGTCGTTTTACGGTAATTGGGGATATACGGAAGCGTATAGGATATTGTCCCTCGGTAAAATTGATTTTACGATAAACTTGGGGATTACAAAATTAGGATGGTTCTTTGCCTTTTTTACTACAATTGTTAACCTTATAATATCGATATTCTCTATTCGGAAGAACCTTCACGAGAAAGACGAATGGGGAATAGGAGTTTTGTGGATGCTGCTTGCAGGAGCTAATATAGCTATTTTTATGTCATTGGATTGGATAACATTTTTCATTGCCTGGGAAGTTATGACATGGACTTCTTATTTTATCATAACACCGGGATGGAAGAAATCCTTCAAGGCGGCAAACTACTATTTCCTCTTGAGTATGTTCGGTACTTATGCAATGATAATCGGAATCTGGTGGTTGCATTCTAATCCGGCTATTCATACATTAAACATTGCAAATTCAATAACAGGACTTGCAAAATACTGGCATACGTCTCCGTGGAGTGCGGGAACGATTGCTTTTCTCTTTGTAATGGCATTTTTTGCAAAATCAGCTGTATTTCCATTTCATCCCTGGCCGGCGGAAGCACATGCAGAAGCACCGGATGATTTTTCCCCCTATCTGTCGGGTATAATGATCAAATACGGGCTTTACGGTATTCTTTTATTCGTAATCCCGCTGTTCATACAGATGCAGAGATTTAGTTTTGCCGGTGCTACCGTTAACGGGGTACCTGTTTTTTCTTACATACTTGCATGGGTAGGTGCTATTACAGCGGTGTGGGGGACATACAAGGCAATTGTATCAAATGATATGAAGAGGTTAGCCGCATGGTCAACCGTTTCTAATATCGGTTATGCCACAACGGCAATATTTATTTTAACATCAAACGGCGTAACGGGCGGGATTTTTCATATTGTTAACCATGCTGTTTTCAAAAGTGCGATATTTATTGCACTTGCAGCGGTAAAATATAGAACACACGAAAGGGATATGCATAGACTCGGGGGCCTTGCAACGAAGATGCCGATAACATTTCTAACATTTTTGATCGGTATAATTGCGGCAGCCGGCATTCCTCCCGTAAACGGTTATGCGTCAAAATGGCTCATATATCAGGCATTATTATCGGGTAGATTCCCCTTTCTTACCGTAATGATATTTATTGCATCAACAGGTGCTTTTATGTATCTTTACAGAGCTCTTCATTCTATATTCCTCGGACAACTCCCCGAGAAGTATAAAAATGTAAAAGAAGTCCCTGTTTTAATGCAAATACCAATGTTTATCGGTATGTTGCTTATGATCGGAATAGGCGTATTTCCGGGATATATTTTAAAACCTATCGGACAAATTGTTCAGAAGATGGGACTTACGCCTATGCGAGTAACAAACACTACAATGTTTGCTTATCTATCAAATGTAAATGCTCTTAAAGTTTTTAACATGTTCGGTATAAGTTTTGCATTTGCCTTTTTACTTTATCTTATCGGCAAACCGAGACATCATGTTGAACCACTCGACAATTACACAGCGGGGCAGAACCCGAAGGATTTCGGTATGACAACGGAAATGTATCATTTTGCATATAAATTTTACGAGCCTTTTGCAAATTTATTCAAAAATATAAGAATCGGCATGAGATATTTTTACGACGCACTTGTTAGAGACATAAATCTAATCGGTAAATCGTTCGCTTCCATATTCGAGTCGAGTACGATGGTATCATCTATGCTTTTTATCGGAGGCATTGTAACAGTCATTATAGTGGGGTGGTTACTATGATAGTGATGAAATATTTAGCTTTTGCTCTTACGAGCATTATTGTAGGACTGTTGTTTATGGGTATAGGTAGAAAATATACCGCAAGAATACATAGAAGATACGGGCCTCCTTTTTGGCAGTCTTACTTAGATGTGGTTAAACTGTTTTCAAAAAAATCAATTTCGCACCATTGGGTAATGGATTTCGGTGTGATGATGGGACTTGCTGGCATATTGGCAACTATAGCATTTCTACCAATTGGTCCGTTCCATCTGCTTGATTCAATGAACGGAAATATCGTAATTATGCTCTATTTTATGACAATAGGAGCACTTGGAATGGCGATGGGAGTATCCGCTTCGGGTAATCCGAATGCTACGATAGGTATAGCGAGAGCCTTGACTCTTATGTTAGGTTATGAAATTCCGTTTGTTATCGTTGTCGTTTCGTTAATTTTTGTAAATAAAAGTTCATTATTGTCGGTAATGGTGGCAAATCAAGCGGGAGGTTTTTTGCATTGGAACATAATCAGGTATCCCCTCGGTTTTATTGCGGCAGAAATGGCACTTCAGGGAATGCTCGGGGAAAAACCGTTCGATGCAATGACTGCTCCTTCCGAAATTGCATCGGGACCGATGGTTGAACTAAGCGGAAAGATGATGGGGCTTGCATTCCTTCAACATGCAGCCCAGGTTTTTCTCGAAACGGCTATTATAACAAATCTGTTTTTGGGAGGTTCTTCAAATGTTTGGATTTTCTTCCTGAAAATGTTTGTTTTGTATCTTGTGTCGCTATCGATAAATGCCGTTTCTGCGAGATTTAAATTCGAAAATGCTGTGAAGTGGTTCTGGAAATGGCCCATGGCGCTTTCACTCGCACAACTTTTAATCGTGATTTTATAAGAGGTGTAAATATGTTGGTAACTTCAAGAAAAGATTTAAGAGATAACGGATGGGAGCGAGTTCTGAACTATTTCAGAAGTAAATCCATGTGGATGCTCCACTATTGTACCGGTTGTGGTGCAATAGAACTCCCTCCGACAATGACATCACGTTGGGACATGGAACGTTTTGGCATAGGACCTATGGCAACGCCGAGACAGGCGGATTTGCTTTTAATAACCGGTTATTTGTCAATAAAATCGCTAAAACGCGTAATTTATACTTACGAACAGATGCAAAATCCGAAATGGCTTATAGCCTTTGGCTCATGTCCCTTGAACGGTGGCATATATTACGATTCATATACGGTTATAAACAGATTGGCACTGTATCTTCCCATAGATCTATCGATCGAAGGGTGCATGCCAAGACCTGAAGCCGTAATTAACGGTTTCAACACCCTTATGAAAGGTATTGAACAGGGAACGGCTGTAGGATATAAGAGATATGAACAAAACTATGCCTGGTATAAGAAAAATCAGGATGCCGTATTAAACAGGACAAAACCGGTATTTGACAGTGGGGTGAAACAATGACACAGAAAGAAATAATCGAAAAGATAAAAGATTCTTTTCCCAATGCAAAGACTAAAATAATCGATGAACACCAATTTTCCGTTGTCATAGATAAAGAGCAGAATATTGCCGTCCTTGCCTTTTTGCAAAACATCGATTTCAAAGAACTTGCAATACTGACAGCAGTGGATTGGATGGAAGAGAAGCAATTTGAAGTTGTGTACAATCTGTTTTCATATTCTCATTATCAGCAGATACTGGTAAAAGCAAGGATTGACAGAGATAATCCTAAAATTCAATCGGTGTTGAACTTATGGGATGTAGCGAAAACATACGAGCGAGATGTACACGAATTTTTTGGCATCGAATTTATCGGGAATGATGAATTAAAGCCGTTCTTTTTACACAATTGGCTTGATTTGCCACCGATGAGAAAAGATTTTGATTCCCTTGCATATTCCAATGAAGTATACGGAAAATTCAAAGAAGAGAGGGAAAAATGAACGAATTGTTGACATTTTTAGGAGAAGAAGACCGTTATAAAAAATATGAGCTGTTCTTCGGGCCGAACCATCCGGGAATGAACGGTAATTTTTCGTATATAATTACGGTTGAAGGACATACGATCAAAAGAGTCGATCCTGACCCCGGACAGCTTCATAGAGGATTCGAGAAACTTGTCGAACACAGACTTTGGATGCAGAATATATCTCTCATACCAAGGATATGTGTCCCGGAGCCGGATATAAACGAGCTTGTTTATTCGAGATGCGTTGAAAAGCTTATGGGTATTGAGATTCCCGAAAGAGCAAAGTATATCCGTACAATTGTACTTGAAATGGCTAGAATCAACGCTTTTCTTATGGGATTTTCAGGGATAAGCGGCACAACAGGTTTGTACACAGGGTCACATTGGACACTAGCAGACAGAGATTATTTTATAGATCTTTTCGAGTGGCTTACAGGTGCGAGAGTTTATCACATGTATATAATTCCGGGCGGTGTAAGAAGAGATTTACCTGACGGATGGATAGAAAAACTCGAAGAAACACTAAACTATATTGAAAAAAGATTGTCCGAGTATGACAGGTTAATATACAACAATCCTATTGTTGTTCAAAGGTTGAAAGGATTAGCCCCGATTACACAGGAAGATGCTATAAAATACGGTATTACGGGACCAAACCTGAGAGCAACGGGGATAAAATATGATACGAGAAAAGCTGTACCCTATGCCGCATACGAGTACCTCGATTTCGATATTCCCGTACAAAGCGATGGTGACGGACTTGCAAGAGCCATTCAAAGAAGAGAAGAATTCGAAATAAGTATAAATTTGATTAGGCAGGCTATTAAAAAGATGCCTAAAAAGGGTAAAATAAGACTTGATATGCCTAACCCTCTGAAATTCAGAGTACCAAAGGGGGAGGTGTATGTAAAAGTAGAATCGGCAAGAGGCGAACACGGATATTATATGGTTTCGGACGGCGGAACAAAACCGTACAGAATGGCCGTAAGAGGCGGTTCTTATACGGCAGGTCTTGTATATGCAAGAAAAGCACTTGTAGGTATGCGTATAGAAGATGTGGCGCTATGGATGGCTACTATGGATATCTGTGCACCGGATTTTGATAGGTAGCAGGAGGATATTATGAATTATAAAGATAAAAGCGTATTTGCACCTCTAATTGCTTTGAAATACCTCTTCAAGGACCCTATAACGATTCGTTATCCAAAAGAGGAAAAGGATGTGTATCCCGAGGGTAAAATAGGACCTTCACCGCAATACAGAGGAATGCACACAAATGATCTTGATAAATGTATAGGATGCGGCACATGTTCCGAAATTTGTCCTACGGATGCCATAAGGATGGTAGAATTCGATGATGTGGAGGAAAAGGAAGGTTCAACGAAGGAAAGACCTGTTATTGATTACGGAAGATGTTGTTTTTGCGGATTTTGCGTAGATGTTTGTACGACAGGCTCTTTGAGTATGACCAGGGATTATATACATGATTTTCTAACACCTATCGAAGCCCAAAAAGAGGAAATACCGGAGGCAATATCAAACGAATTCATCAGACGACCGGATAGTAAACATGCTGATAATTTGGGGTGGGTAACTCCGGACGAATGGAGTTGGCTGGAACTCGACAGAGTCAAAATGCCCATGTTAGAACCTGACGAAAGATGGGATTCCTTCGTCGAAATTGTCAGAGGTTATTCCAAAGAAGAGGCAATAAAAGAATCTCAGCGATGCGTAGCTTGCGGTTTGTGTCAGGAGGCATGTCCAATACATATGGATATCCCGGAGTATATAGCTGCTATATGGGAAGATGATGTAAAAGAATCTGTAAGCCAAATTTACAACACAAATCCGCTTCCCGAAGTATGTGGAAGAGTTTGTACACACAAATGTGAAAGTGCTTGCTCCATAGGACATAGAGGAGATCCCGTTGCAATAAGATGGTTAAAAAGATATGCTGTTGATAGCTTACCACTCGATAAATATAAAGATGTTATTTTACATGAAGCCATTAAATCATATCACAAGAAGGTAGCTGTTATAGGTGGTGGTCCTGCAGGGTTGTCAGCAGCTTATTTCCTTGCTCTTATGGGATATAAAATTACTATTTTTGAGGCAAAGGAAAAAGTCGGCGGTGTAATGAGATACGGTATACCTGCGTATAGATTACCTGATAAAGCTCTTGATAAAGATATCGATTTCATAAAATCCCTTGGAGTGGAGATAAAAACCGGTGTCGAAGTAGGGAAAGATGTGAAATTTATGGATCTGCATAAAAAGTATGATGCCGTTCTAATTGCAACAGGTTTCAACAAAGGAAGAAGTACAAAAGTACCAGGCAGTGATGCAGAGGGAGTCATACAGGGACTTAATTTCCTCGAGAAAGTAAGAGATTTTGTTAGAGGTGAAATTAAACTGGACGAAGTTCCTCTTTCCGAAAAAATACTCGTAGTAGGTGGAGGAAATGTTGCATTTGATGTGTCTCGAAGTGCCGCAAGATTGCAGAGAATGAAATACGGAAAAGTCAATGTAACACAAACGAGTCTTGAGACAATGGAGATTTTGCCCGCTGATATCGAAGAAGTTCAAGAATCGCAGGAAGAGGGTGTCAAATTGATTCCCGGAGAAGGTCCGAAAGAAGTAATACTCGACGAGAAGGGTAGAGTTAAAGGATTGAATCTTGTCAAATGCGAGCGTGTTTTTGATGAGAATCACAGGTTCAATCCGCAGTTCAACATGAATCAGAAAATGGTTTGCGAAGCGACATTGATTATCGAGGCAATAGGACAGGCACCGGATTACTCTTATATTCCAGAAGATTTGCAGAAAAAATTCGAGTTTGTAAGAGGTAAGATAAAAACCGGTGAGCATGGAGAAACTCCTATTGAATGGTTATTCGTCGGAGGAGACATAAAAACAGGTCCGGATATTGTCCATGGAATCGGTGACGGGCATAATGCTGCCATAGGAATTGACAACTATTTCAGTAAGCTTGAAAAAAAGTAAAAAAGAGATGTTATAAAAAATGACAAAGGGGAAGTTTATCTTCCCCTTTTTTTGTTAAATTTAATATTTATTTTAAGTAGGTATTGACAAAGTATAATTATGTAATTATATTTTCGTCGATATTAGGTTAGAAGGAGGTTTCTATGATAGGAAATAAAGCCATGTATGACCAATTTTTCAAAGCTATTGACTTAAACAAAACTATTCGAAATGCAGCCTTAAAATCAGCGGAAAAAGCTTTTTGGGTTTGGAATGTCGAAAAAAATATTACAAATAAGCCGAAAGAGATTCAAAAATTGAAATTTTATGAGGGATCGAGTATTTTATATTCCTTATTGAGAAATTATGACAGAAAGTACATATCTAAAAAAGTTCTTAAAAGGATATATGAAACGCTTTATAAAGGCGCTTTCCTATCATCAGGAGACCCCGATAAAAACGATTTTAAGGAGAAATATGGAATTAAACCTCCTAATTTCATAACATTAAGTCCCTCCAAAGCTTGTAATTTACACTGTAAAGGATGTTATGCTTCAAGCAGTAGTGCGAATGCTGAAAAACTCCCTTTTGATGTTACAGAGAAAATATTAAGAGAAGTTCATGATGATTGGGGTAATAGATTTGTTGTTATATCAGGGGGAGAACCGTTTATGTATAAAGATTCCGGAAAAACAATACTTGACCTTGCGGAAAAATTCGATGATATGTTTTTCCTTGTTTACACTAATAGTACTTTGATTAATGAAGAGATAGCGGGTAAAATCGCAGAACTTGGAAATATTACTCCGGCAATATCAGTTGAAGGATATGAAAAAGAAACCGATGAAAGGAGAGGAAAGGGAGTCTATAAGAGAATAATGCAAGCAATGGATAATTTGAAAAAAGAAGGTGTACCTTTTGGTTTGTCTATTACCGGTACTAAGAATAATGCCGATATACTTAGTAATGATGATTTTTATGAATATTACTTTGAGAAAATAGGAATAACCTATATGTGGATATTCCAATATATGCCTATTGGAAGAGGATTTGACATTAATCTTATGGTTACGCCTGAGCAGCGTTTTAAGATGTTCAATATGTGGGAAAAATGTATAAAGGAAAAGCATTATTTCGTTGCCGATTTTTGGAATAGCGGCATTGTTTCGGATGGTTGTATAGCCTATGGTAGATCAGGAGGATACGTATATATAGATTGGAACGGTAATATTATGCCTTGCGTGTTTGTCCCATATCATAGGGATAATGTTTTTGATCTTTATAAAAATAACAAAACGATTACCGATGCACTCTTTTCGGATTTCTTCAAAAACGGTAGGAAATGGCAAGAAGAATATGGATTTGGAGAAGGTAAGACCCCACATAATTGGCTTATGCCATGTTCTATAAGAGACAATTATAGTGATTTTAGAAAACGTATAATAACTAAAGATGCCTTACCCGAAGATGAAATGGCTGAAAAAGCAATGAAAGACAAAGAGTATTATGAAGGTATGGTGGATTATGATAATAGATACAGGGAAATTACAGAAGATTATTGGAATAAAAGATTTTTAGGGAAAACAAAATAAAGAATCTATAATAAAGGGTATTCCTCTGGATTTTTCCACGGGCTCCGCATCGTTTCCCTGCCACATTGAACTCGTTTCAAGGGCCCACTGCTCCTCCCGTTGTCACCCTGGGTCCTGTGCCGAATTTATTTCAGTATTATTTCAGGGGCTCATATCTCTCTCTTTTCGTCACCCTGAACTCGTTTCAGGGTCTAATCCGCCAACTCGTGAGATATACTGAAACAAGTTCAGTATGACAGGGTGGAGACAAAGAAAAGATGGAGAAGATTCCGAAACAAATTTGGAACGACCGACTTAAAACCCGGTATGATTACAGGAGAAATTCCTAAATAAGTTTAAAATGATACAATTATGGAGGGTAAAGCACATTCATTTACTTTTCCTTAAAGTGGTTAATATATCTATGCTTTCCCGCCGGAACTTTAGTACTGGCGGGCATATTTACCATTTTCTACAATCTGCAGTTGACAATCATTTTAGTTCCGATTATTATTTTATAAAGGAGTATTTATGAAAAACTCATTTCATAATATTGGGAGCGCTGATAAAGTAATCCGATTAACCATAGGTATAATATTTATCCTGATTGCACTTTTGCTCCCGCTAACATTGTGGCGATGGATATTCGGAGTGTTGGGAGCTATTCTTGTAATAACATCATTAATAAGATATTGCCCGATATATTCGATTTTTAAGTTCACAACACTGGACAATAAAAATGAAAATAGGGAGAATTAAATCTCCCTATTTTCATTTCGGTAAAAACGAATTTTAATAATTTTTCAATATTTTTATAATTTCATCACCAACGCGGTCTTGTCCCTCTTTCGTAGTAGCTCCGAGATGAGGTGTGCAATTAAAATTATTAAAATCAAATAGTGGGGAGGATTCAGGAGGTTCTTTCTCAAAGACATCCAGCGCTGCACCATATAATTTACCACTTTTTAATGCCTCATAAAGAGCAACTTCATTTACAACTCCACCTCTTGCGCAGTTTACAAAAATCGCTCCATCTTTCATCATATCGAACTGTTCCTTTGAAATCATATGATGAGTTTGATCCGTATGGGGGAGATGCATTGAAATAAAATCCGCTGTCTTTAGTAATTCGTTAAGCTCTACAAGTTTCACATTCATATCGGTTTCTTTTACAAATGGATCATAAGCAATAACATTCATATCAAAACCAAGAGCTCTTTTCGCCAACTCTCTTCCGATTCTTCCAAAACCGATTATACCAAGTGTCTTTTTATATAATTCAATGCCCTTTAAAGATTTTTTCTCCCATTTCCCGTTTTTAAGTGACATTGTTCCGTATGGGATGTGTCTTGCAACTGCTAAGAGATGCCCTATTGTCAACTCAGCAACGGATATCGAGCTTGCGGCAGGTGTGTTCTTTACCTCTATTCCCTTTGATTTTGCATAATCAACATCTATGTTGTCCAATCCAACACCACCGCGAATGATAAGTTTTAAATTCTTAGCTACATCAATAATGGGTTTTCTAACCTTTGTGGCGCTCCTTACAATGATACACTCGAATTCGGGAATAACAGTTTCAAGTTCTTCGGAAGACATGCCGGTTTTAACGGTAACATCGTGCCCCAAACTCTTAATCCCTTCAATTGCCGAATCTGCAATTTTATCAGATACAAGTATTTTCATACTTCCTCCTTATTTTGATAAAAACTCGTCGATCCAGGAAAGCAATTCTTCCATATTAGACATCTGAGTATCTCCCATATGAGCTATTCTGAATGTTTTCTCTTTCAAAGTTCCGTAGCCATTCGAAATAACTGCTCCTTTTTCTGCAAGGAAGGCATTAAGATCGCCGACTTTGAACCCTTTGGTGTTGTTAATGCATGAAACTGTTGGAGAATGGTATCCTTCTTCGGAAAACATGGTGAAGCCTCTTTCTTTTGCCCAATTCCTTGTGTATTCCGCCATTTTTAGATGCCTGTTAAATCGATTATCCAATCCCTCTTCGAGAATATAACTCATCTGTTTGTCGAGTGCGTATATGTGAGAAATAGATGGTGTCGCCGGAGTTTCCCATTTATCGTAATATTTTTTCATAACCAGAAAGTCAAAATAATATCCTCTGTTTTCGACTGTTTTTGCTTTTTCCATCGCTTTTTCACTGATTGCGGCTACAGCCAATCCCGGAGGAAGGGCAAAAGCTTTCTGAACACCGGCAAGGACAACATCTATACCGAGTTTATCAACTTCGATTTTTGTTCCTGCCATACAACTTACAGCATCAACCATGAATATAACATCGGGATATTTTTTCATAACCTCAGCTATTTCAGTTATGGGAGAATAAACACCGGTTGATGTTTCATTAAGGGCTATTGAAATAGCATCATATTTCCCGGTTTTCAGCTTTTCATCTATCATTTCCGGTTTTATTGCTTTACCCCATTCAACTTCAAGTCTATCAACTTCTTTCCCGTTAGCTTCTCCGATTTGAGCCCATCTTTTGCTGAAAGCACCGTTTACACAGGATAACACCCTCTTTGAAACACAATTTCTCATTGCTCCTTCCATCAATCCCGTTGAGGATGAAGTTGATACAAATATTATATTATTTGTATACAATAGCTTCTGGACTTTCTCAACTGTAGATTTGAATAGAACATCGAACTCAGGGAATCTGTGGCCAATCATTGGTGTTGCCATGGCTTCGAGGTTGGATTTCCTAACCTCTGTTGGTCCTGGAATAAATAGTCTTTTATGCATTTAATCCTCCTTTTAGTTCATAATTACACATATTATAACAAAATTTATGTAGAAGTCAAATATTATCTTGAATCAAATGGTAGATAGGTTTGTCCGCACTAAAGTTTCGAAACATATTTAGCGGTGATAAGTGAGATGCTGAAATAAGTTCGGAATGACAAAGTCAAGTAAAAAATGACTCTTTTCCTCTTAACACAGGGGCTTGTGCTGAATTTATTTCAGTATGGTTTAGGAGCTCGCGTTTTCCCTTATGTCACCCTGAACTCGTTTCAGGGTCTCATATACCAAAGAAAGTTTATTATATATAACAGTTTTCTGAAAATCATCTTATGGTTCCAATATGATAATCGTTTTACAAAAGGTGGTAATTATGTCTATAATACGTGCCTAAATATTCCTTCTAAAATGGAATATAAGATGAATATTGAAAAGATAAATGATGCTCCAAACCGGAAGTTAAACGGGTGGATAAGGAAACGGAGAAAGAAGAATAACCGACCTCAATAGTCTGGTATAAATTATGGTCGAAATAACCGAATTTATAATTTACGGAACCATTTTTATTCTTGTAAATGATGTAAAAACCGGCAAGATAGGAAAAATTTTGAATGTTATAATAAAAACCTTCGAATGGGATAGGGTAGGGGATAGATAATTGAGAATAATTACATTCTCCTGCTAAACCATATGACAAAGAACGATTTAAACTATATCCAAATTTAATTTTATTGAGAATGAAATATGAGTTCAAGTATCGATAATACAATGACATATAGTTGATGTTATGATAATATACTTTAATATTAGCCATGAATGTAGGGCTTTTTTTTATGAAATCATATCCTGCCCCAATTCCAAATAAAATATTTTTATTTTTATAACCGGAGTTTAAAGTATATGTAGAATATGAATGATTAAAGAAACCGTTTGCGCCGAAATAAAATTTGGATTTAAATGTGCTATACATTGCAGATACTGAAAAAATCCACTTATCAATAGAAAAATGTCGCTTTAGATAAATATTGTTTTGTATCGAATAATGGAGATCGTCAAATTTCCTTGTTAGTGATAAAATCTTCCCGGTTTCGTTTGTTCTTA
>QNBC01000020.1 GCA_003641665.1 candidate division TA06 bacterium | reverse complement strand
AGGGTTAACTCCGAAGCGTGTTTACCAAAGTATGTTTCTGCAGCAGCCTCAACGCCATACGCTCCCTCTCCATAGTAAATCTGATTGAGATACATTTCCAGTATTTCATCCTTTGAATATAATCGTTCTATTTCTACAGCTAAAATCGCTTCCTGTATTTTTCTTATAAACGTTTTCTTCTTTGTCAAAAACATGTCTCTTGCCAGTTGTTGAGTTATTGTGCTCGCACCCTCAACCTTTTTTCTTTTTATAATATCCTTAACAAGAGCTCTGAAAATTGTGTAAATATTTATTCCCCAATGTTTCTCAAATTGCCTGTCTTCCACTGCTATTGTAGCATATATTATATTTTTGGATATCTCATCTATAGGTACCCATCTCCTGTTTTCAATATAATATTCTCCCATCGTTTTGCCTTTCTTGTCATAAACCACCGTTGCCAATTTATGTTGGTAATTCAACAACTTATTCATGTGCGGGAGATATTTTACAAACCAGAATACCGATCCCGAGAATATTCCCAACAAGAGAAACAATATGGAAATCAATATTATCTTTTTATTCATCTGTTATTGTAACTCCTTAGTCCCGCCTCCAGCACGTTCATAGCATCTTCAAGATCTCTCTCATTTAAAACATATGCAATCCTTATTTCGTTTCTACCTATACCTTTAGATGCATAAAATCCCTCCGCAGGAGCAACCATAGTAGTCTTCCCGTTCAGATTAAAATCTTTTAACATAAAAACAGTGAACTTTTCGGCATCATCAACAGGTATTCTAACAACAGTATAAAAAGCCCCTTCCGGTTTCATTGTAAAAGCCCCCTCTATTTTCTCTATATAGTCGTAAACAACATTCCTTCTCCGCTCATACTCCTCAATCATTGGCCCCATAAATTCATCCATATGCTTAAAACCTTCTATTGCACCTATCTGCTCAACGGTCGGTGGGCACAGGCGAGCCTGCCCTAACTTCATAATTCCTTTTAATATATTCTCATTCTTTGTTGCAATATAACCGATTCTAGCACCACATGCACTAAATCTCTTTGATATGCTGTCCATCATTATGGCTAACTCCTCAACTCCTTCGAGGTCAAATATACTGACATGTTTTCGATTATCAAATGTAAATTCTCTATAAACCTCGTCGGATAATATATATAGATTATGCTTTTTTGCTATATTTACCAATCTCTGCATCTCTTCCATGGTTAAAATGGTCCCCGTCGGGTTGTTTGGAGAACAGATCAATATACCTTTTGTTTTTTTGCTTATTTTTGAAATTATTTCTTCCTCATCGGGTAAATGAAAACCGTTCTCAACCTTTGATGTTACAGGAACAATCTTTACGTTCGCCTGTTGAGCAAAACCGTTATAGTTCGTATAAAATGGTTCAGGGATAATTATCTCGTCTCCGGGATCACAGATAGTCATAAGTGAAAAGATTATCGCTTCACTTCCCGCTGTTGTTACAAAAATATTATCTTCTCCCATTTCTATCCCTTTCTTTCCCAAATATCTTGAAATTTCTACTCTAAGAGCCTCTAAACCGTTTGAGGGGCCATATCGTAAAACTTTATCCTTATAATTTTTCATTCCTTCTATAATATATCTCGGTGTTTCTATATCCGGTTGTCCTATATTCAGGTGATACACATGTATTCCTCGTTTTTTTGCCTCATCTGCGTAAGGTATAAGCTTTCTTATGGGAGAAGCTTGCATTCCTTTTATTCTATTGGATATATTTAATGACATAAAATAACCTCCTATTTCGGGCAATATAACATAAATAGCTATTATTGTAAAGTTTAGGGAACACAATATTAATTATTATCTGTCTTTTATCAGCTTTTCAAAATATATATTGTTCTTTTCTACTCTAATCTTTTCCTTTCTTGAACCTGTTTTTGGCATTGACAATATAAATCCATTATTTTTCTTTTCATAAATAAAACCTTTATTGGAAATTATGTCTATTGTATCTATTTTTGGGAAAGCAATGGTTAATTCATATAAATTGTCGGGATATTTTCCATATTTGTCTTTATATTTTACTAAATTTTCTCCCAATGTTATATACTTTACAAGGGACTTTATATTCTGCCTTATAATAAGATCCTCTCTTTTTAAGGGATATGTCTTTTGTAAATATTCCTTATTCTTGTTTATGCTGTATATTTCCAGAGCGATTAGAAATAGACCGAAAATTAAAAGCAGTGCTAAAAGTTGTTTTTTTCTTACTTCAATTTTTATTTCTTCTATCTCTTTCTCATATTCTTCTTCAAGTATATAATCAAAACATTTTTTACAGTAATACCTGTCCCCATCACGATACGCTATACATTCCCTGCATAGCGGTGCATTACATCTGTAGCAATGTACTATTGCCTTTCTGTCCGGATGATATTTACATACTTCATTCATCGAATAACGCCGGTAAAAATCCCTTCTCCTTTATAAAAAAATCATTCCATATTATGTCATTATAATGTTCTCTTGCATCAAAATATATTCCCATCATTTTATATTTGTTATTATACATGGTTTTGTTCACATCGTTCACCTTATCAATCATGACATAAGAACTATCGCTAATTTTTATATAGATAAACTCATGTTTTCCAAAAGCGTCCTTCAGGTTAATTCCCACTTCACCAATACTGTTCGGCAATTTATTATAATAAATAAAATAATTATAAAGCGCTCGTCTTGCAACATCCATGTTCCTTGCGCTCCTTACCCCTTCTATGTAACCCATAATAATCGCTATATTTGGCACAAATAACACTATAATTAATATAATTATTACGATAATAGAAACATACTTAAATATAGTATATGTGTTTTTCATGATTCCTCTTTAATATTATATAATAAAAAATTTTTACTATCAAGTGTTTTCTCTTATTTACTGTTATGATTGATATTGTAGCTTAATTTTATCCTATACAGTATAAATTCTAATTTATTTCATAATTTTTGATATTCTTGACACTCAATTTAAACTGTGGTAATCTAACTAAATCATGAGTGATATTATTAATAACAAATGGCAGAGAGTGCTAAGCATAATTCAAAAGGATTTGAAAGAATATACCTTTTCAACATGGTTGAAACCAACAAAGGCTTCTTCTCTAAATAAAAACATTTTGTATGTTGATGTCCCCAATGCGTTTTTTGCCGACTGGATTAATGAACACTATTTGCAGAGACTCGAAGAAATTTCCAAAGACATTTTCAATTTAAACATAAAAATAAAACTCAACCCTATTTCCGACAACAGTGAAACCTATGTGAACAATATTAAACCTGATCCGGTAGTAACATCTGAAGAAATCTCCGTATTTTTACCTAAATATACATTCGACTCATTTGTTGTTGGTAGTAGCAATCAATTTGCATATGCCGGAGCCAAGGCTGTTGCCGAAAAACCGGGAAAACTTTACAATCCCTTTTTTATATACGGAGGTGTAGGCCTCGGAAAAACACATCTTGCACAGGCTATAGGTAATTACCTTCTTGGAAATAATAAAAAATATAAAGTTTACTATACTCCTGCAGAGAAGTTTATGAACGACCTCGTTATGGCATTTCAGACAAACTCTACTCTGGAATTCAAAAAGAGGTACAGGCAATATCATGTGCTTATACTAGATGATATTCAATTTTTATCGGGTAAAGTTCGACTTCAGGAAGAGATTTTCCACACATTCAATGCTCTTTATAATTCACATAGACAGCTTGTAATAACAAGTGATAAACCGCCGAGAGAGATTGAAAATCTCGAAGAACGCCTTGTTTCACGATTCCAATCAGGTCTCATTGTAGATATTCAACCGCCAGACCTTGTAACGAGAATTGCTATTTTGAAGAATAAAATAGAGAAAGAAAATCTTTTTATTCCTGAAGATGTCATATTTTTTATAGCAGAGAATATCACATCAAATATAAGAGAACTTGAAAGTGCTATTATCAAACTTCTTGCTTTTGCTTCTCTCACAAAGACAAATATTGATTTAAAAACAGCGGAACTTGCACTAAAGCCGCTGATTTCCACTACAAATAAGAAAGAAGTAAGTTTTAATAAAATACTCGAATATATTGCTCGGGAAACCGATATAAACAAAAATATCATATTAAGTGAACGTAGAACTGAAAATATTGCCCTTGCCAGACAGATTATTATGTATTTGGCAAGAAAACTAACATCTCTTTCTCTTAAAGAGATTGCTTTTAAATTAAATAGAAAAGATCATACTACTGTAATGTCAGGAATAAAAAAGATCGAACAAAGAATGGCAAACGACAGTGAATTTAAAGAAAAGATAAACACATATCTAAGTGGATTAAGTAATGAATAACCTGTGGATAAGAATGTTGAAAACTAAAATTTTGTTGTTATCCACTTTTTTAAAAAAATTTTCCACATACATACTGATAACTAAATACGCATATTTGCTTTATTTATCAAAATTATACACATATCTACATTATTACTACTACAAATACAATAATAAAAATTATAGTATTAATACATAATTAGGAGGAACTATGAAATTTACAGTTAAAAGAGATAGTTTATTAAAAGTTTTACAAAAAGTAACCGGTATTGTTCCACAGAGAACTTCTTTTGAGATACTGACAAGTATATACATTCATACGCTTGAAAACAAAATTGAAATTTCAAGTACCGATCTTGATATTGCAATAACTTCATCATGTGAAGCCGATATAATTCAAAAAGGAGATGTCGTAATAAACGCAAAACGTTTTCACTTGTTTATAAAAGAGGTTTTTGATGATATTATTGAAATGGAAACTTCGGAAAGTGAATTTGTTATTAAAACTTCGAATGGTAATTATAAAATGCCACTTGCCGATGTAGAAAAATTTCCTCAAATTCCTGAATTTAGTAATCCGCCTATTTTTACCATTGAACCGTCAAAATTGATTGATTATATTGATAGAACTTCATTTCTTGTTTCAAAAGATGAAATGAAACCCAGTATAACAGGTGTATATTTTTATACAGATGGTGAGAAGCTGTATATCGTGGCAACAGACGGACATAGACTTGTGGAATTAAAGGCAAAAGAAGTCCAATTAAGTGGGAAAATAAATGCTATAATTCCGCCGAAATCACTAAATCACCTGAAGAGAATTACAGAAGAAGAGAGTATAAATATCGATGTTTATTTTGAATCAAATAGTGTGGGATTTAAGATAAACGGCGATTTTATCTCCACAAAGATAATTTCAGGAGAATTTCCCAATTACAAAGAGGTAATTCCAAAGGATAATAATAAAATCGTTCTTGTAGATAGAGACGAATTTTTATATGCTCTTAGGCGTATTTCTTTATTTTCAAACCCTGCAAACCATGAAGTTAAATTTATATTTTCTGATAATCTGATAAATCTCCAAGCAAGCGCAGCAAATATAGGAAGTGGAGAAGAAAAACTTGACGCAGAGTACAATGGAGAGCAATTAACCATAGGTTTTAATGCTAATGATTTTAGTGAAATAATAAAGAGAATCCCATCAAATAGACTTTTATTAAAATTAAACAACGAACTTAGCGCAACACTTATACTTCCAGAAGAAGACAACAGTGAATTCGATATATTTTATATAATGATGCCTTTAAGATTGGAGTAATATTTCCGATTTAAGAGGAATATTGGTATTTCGTTTTAAAAGGGTAGTTGTGATGCCGCTACCCTTTTTTCTTTCCCAGTTTACATTAGTCTCTGTCAACCCGCATGAGGGACTTCCTTCTTTTAGTATTATTTCATCCGGTTTTGTAATGGAAACAATAAGTAGAGTTTCCATAGCTCCCCTATGAAAATTTTCCGTTACATCTTCTCCGGCAAAGTTAATTACACTATCTCTTTCTGTGATTGTAGCTTTAATGCGAGGAGTTGATAATCCACCGAGTTGTTCGGGGCAAAATGGTATTATTAAAGCATCTTTGCAATATTCTATGACATCCTTATTGCGCTTGCTTTTACCGTCATATCTACATTTTATACCGAGAAGACAAGCGCTAACCATTATTCTCTTTTTAGAATTCGATTCCCTTTCTTGCATTAATCCCCTTTTCAAAGTAATGTTTTATATCCTTCATCTCAGTTACAAGATCGCATTTTTCAATTAATTCTTTCGTTGCTCCTCTTCCTGTTAGAATTAATTCCAATTTTTTATTCTTTTCATCAATTAAATCGTAAATATCGTTGTATTTTATTAGCTTAAAATATGCTGCAACAACTATTTCGTCGAGTATTAAGATGTCTATGGAGCTTTTTATATACTTTTTTGCGATATTAAGCCCCTTTTGTGCTTCCTTTATATCTATTTCAGAAGGATTGTTTATATCAACAAAATTTTCCGTGCCTGTTTGATAGAGTTCTATATTATTTAAATTTTTTATAGTGCGGACTTCTCCATAATCCCATTTTTTCATAAATTGAATAATAACGATTCTCTTTCCCCAACCGATTGCTCTAAGGGCAAGTCCCAGCGCCGCAGTTGTTTTACCTTTACCGTTTCCGGTATACAATTGTGTAAAACCTTTAAAATTCTCCATTGACACAATTATAATATAATGTATACTAAAGTCAATAGTTATTATCATGATTGGGAATATTATTTTTTACCTTACTTCATATACCGTAATACTCTTATCGCTACTCGTGTTTTTTAAGAGTATAGTATACCTTTTTGATACAAAAAGTATCAAATATAAAGGATTTATAAGTGTTTCATTGAACTTAATAGCACTTTTTACAACAATCTCAATTTTGACATTTGATATTAGGGATTTAAGTACACTTTTCACTTTAACCCCACATAATGCCGGGGGAATACTAGGTGTAATTTTAGGAAAGTATCTGTTGATTGCTTTTGGAATCGAGTCGTTTTTCATTCCACTATTATTTATATTTGTATCATATGCCCTTGTAAAAATAAATATTAAGCAGCGATTTTTATGGCTATTATTGGATTTGTACTTATTTTTTTTATTACTATTCCCATTTATGGGACTCACCGTTAACAATAAATTTTTTCTACTTTCAAATAGCGGGGATTTTTACATAAATGGCTCCATAGGTAAAAATGTTATTGAGGAATTAAAAGGATATACGGGAAATGTGGGTATTATTCTCATTCTTGTCGTTCTTTTTATTATTGCGGTATATTTGATACACCCATTCTTAATTCATAAAAAGAGATCCGAAAAAGAAGCAAAAATTTCAAAGAAAGAACCGATTGTAAAGAAAAAGGCTGAAGCCGTGAAAGAAGAGAAAAAGGAAATACCAAAAGAGAGAGAAGAAAAAAGAGGGGAAATAAAAATAAAACTGCACAAACCGATAAAGGAAGCCGTATATGAAGACATTTACAAGGATGAATTTAAAAAGGAATTCCTATCCGTTTTAGACGTGAAGAAGAGAAAAAATGTTAGTATAGATCCTTCCGAGTTGGAGAAAAAAGCAAAAACTCTCGTAGATAAACTTAAGGAGTTTGGTGTTAACGGTTATGTTAGCAATATAAGCACAGGTCCCGTAATAACGATGTTTGAATTTGTTCCTGCAAAAGGAGTAAAAGTAAGTAAAGTTGCAAACCTTAGTGAAGATCTTTCCCTTGCCCTTAAAGCCGAAAAGATAAGGATGATTGTTCCTCTTCCCGGTAAATCTGCAATAGGTATCGAAGTTCCAAATGTTGACAGAGAAAATGTATACCTCTTTGATGTAATTACTTCAAATAGATATGTAGAGTCAAAAGAAAAACTTGTAACGGCTTTGGGAAAAGACACATCGGGATACCCGTATGTGGCAAATATTGCAAAAATGCCACATCTTCTTATTGCGGGAACTACAGGTTCAGGTAAAAGTGTTTGTGTAAATTCCATTGTAGCCAGTTTGCTTTTCAGAAACACGCCGGAAGACGTTCGTTTTATAATGGTGGATCCAAAGAGATTAGAGCTTCCCGTTTACAATGGTATACCACATCTTGTAAGGCCTGTCATAACAGAAGCAAAAGAGGCGGTAAACGTATTGAAGCGTATCGTAGATTGGATGGAATTTAGATACAAACAATTCGCCAAGATGGGGGTTAGAGATATAGATGGATATAATGAGAAAGCAAAAATAAAAAAACCTTATATAGTAATTCTAATAGATGAGTTAGCTGATTTGATGATGACCGCCCCTGCAGAATTGGAACAAAATCTAACGAGATTGGCACAGATGTCCAGAGCTGTTGGGATCCATATGATTCTTGCAACACAGAGACCCTCCGTTGATGTAATCACAGGGCTTATAAAGGCGAATTTCCCTGCAAGAATAGCATTTCAGGTTGCATCCAAGACAGATTCGAGAACCATACTCGATATGAATGGTGCCGAAAAATTATTGGGAAGAGGGGACATGTTGTTTCTTCCTCCCGGGAAAGGAAAACCTATCAGATTACATGGAGCCTTTATAACCACAGAACAGGCAAAAAGAATAGCCTCAATGTGGGCGAGAATTCATATCGATAAAAGACTTGAGGGGAAAATAGAGAACCATAAGCAGTTTACAAGAGATTTGATAGAAAGAGATATAATATCTGTTATAGCGAATAGAGAAGGAACTCCGGGAGGAAAAGAGATCATAGATAATTTCGCCGCTTTGGAAAGCGAAAAAATAGAGATGAGCCACGAACAGATTGTTGATGTTTTGAATGAATTGGGTAGAAGTTATTATCCTTTCTTGGAGGAAAATGATAGCGAAAGGGGAATAAATGATGTATCTGCGAGTTATATTGAAGAAAATAATGATTTGGATGAGCTTTTTGATAGAGCAAAAGAAATTGTTATTCGCCATCAGGTTGCATCAGTTTCTCTTTTACAGAGACAATTGAAAATAGGATATGCAAGGGCTGGTAGGATAATAGATCAATTGGAAAAAGCGGGGATTGTCGGTCCCTATGTCGGTAGCAAATCGAGGGAAGTTTTAAAGGGGCGGGACGAATAAGCCCATAAAATAGGTTTGACAAAAGGAGTTTAAATATTTAAACTGTTGTTATGGATATAAATCTAAAATTAAACGATTTTAAAAAAATATTTGATAAATCAAAGGTAGGGGTATACATTTATACAAAAGAAGAGGGTGTAATATATGTGAACAAATCAATTTTATCGATTCTTGATTTAAAACGGGAAGATTTTACAGGATATAATTTTCTTCGCTATCTGGAAGATGAAAAAAAAGCGGAAATTATAAAATATGCAAACCTTGCATTTGCGGGATATGAAAAAGATATCCCTTATCCGATAGAAGTAAAATTCAATAATCATAAAAAAGAGAAGGAGATAAGATTTTATCCGGAAGTTATGGTATTAGACAATAACAAGAAGTGTATTGTGGGGTTTACTGTTGACATTACTGGAGAGAACGAAATAAAGAAAAGTGATAAATCGCTGAATTCAAATCGTGAAGTGCTGAATTTACTTGAAAATTTTAACAATATACTTACCGGAATATTAGGTTACACGTCGCTTTTGAAATTAAGAGAACAAAGAGAAGAGGACAGAGAAATTGTAAAACATATATATGATACTACTATTGAGGCATCCAAATTAATTAGTTCTTTCATTCCTTACCGGAATGAATTACCGGAAAAGTCGAACAACTTTCTTATTGCGGACGAAGATAGTATTTCCGTCACCGTTTTGAAAAAAATATTGAAAGAACAGGGGTATTCCGTAACAATTTTAAACGGAAAGAATATTAATGATGAAATAATAGAATATCCGAATAATATTAGAGGAGTTTTTATAGATATTTATATTCCGGGAATAAATACATTTGGGTTTATTTCCGATATATTGAACAAGAAAAATAATTCGGATGTTGTTCTTATGGCTCATGAGAGAGAACTTAAAGAAGTGCAGGATATTCTCGACATTCACGATGTTTTTTTTCTCCAGAAGCCGATTATTAAACAAAAAGTGTTGGAACTTTTAAAACTAATGGAAAGGAGTGAAACATGAAAAAACTATTACTTTTCTTAATTATTATTTCGATGACGTTTACAGTCGTGGTAAATGCTAAAATGCTTGCTGTCGGTGGGAGTTTCGGTATGGGCAATTTGTCAAACGATCAATTTTCATCAGATAGGGGAAATTTTAAATATGCCGGATTTGTGATGGTAAAAACACCGATTTTACCATTGCAAATTAAAGCAGGCGTGGAGTATAATAATAGCAATCAGGAGGATACAATTATAGGGATTCCGTATAACTCCATTCTTAGCAATCTTTCCTATTTTGCTTCTGCTGATTTCAGATATCATATAATTATGACTCCTCTAACCCCATATGTGGGTATAGGAGCGTCGTTTAATAGCCTAAAACGTACACTTAAAGCAGTATCTGGATCTGCTACTGTAACAAGTGATACGACATACAAAGCCGAAATAGGCGTTAATGGCCATATAGGGCTTTCAATAGAACCTGCAAAGACATTTGCGGTTTTTATAGAAGGAAATTACGGTCAAATATTTACAAATGATCTTAGTGATTTTGGAAATAAGAATATAGCCGATTTCGGAGGAAAAGCGGGGATAATTATTTATTTCTTTTAATCTAAAATACGAAAAGGGGCTTTTAAAAGCCCCTTTTTCTTTTTGCTATAAAATAGACAGTTAAGAGTTTTATAAAATCATAAATTATGAAAGGTAATATTCCGAGAGAAAATGCTTTGCTGAAATTCATATGCAAGAAAAAAGAGAGTTGAGCCCAGCCGAGAAAATAAATGGATAATAGTCCTGCTGAAAGAGAAAGAAAAATGCCCTTGTGTTTTCGAAATCGGGGTATAATGTATACCGCAACAAGAAAACCGATCAGATACCCCCCCGTTGGACCGAAAAGATGAGACAGTCCGCCGGTTGCTCCGGCAAATATTGGTAATCCGATTCCCCCTATAAGCAGATATGAAAATGTTGCTAATAGACCGTTTCTTTCACTGAAAATCGATGCAATCATAAGGACGGAAAAAACTTGCAGAGTAATAGGGACGGGATTTCCCGGAATGTAAATATAAACAAATGCGCTTAAAAATAGAGATATAACACCGAAAATAATCTGAAGAATGTCACTTGCAATGTCGGGTATGACTGTTCCGAGAGCATTTGTTACCTTTTCCATATAACCTCCTCTTTCAGCAAAGAGTAATATAAAAAATGAAAATTGTAAAGAAAAATTTTAGGGCAGTTGCTAGATACATACCTACCACCTTTTGTATAATTGTTATTATTGTAATTCCAGACCACAAAATGATTTCAAAAAAAACAGTTATGTTAAACTTGCTTCGGCATACGAGACCCTGAAACGATACTGAAATAAATTCAACACAGGACCCAGTGTGATAAATGAGATGAATTAAACCTACGCTGATTTAGGGTAATATTCAGGACAAAATACATTAATTATTCCCTTTTATTAAGGCATTATCATCCAATTAATGCTGTCATTCCGAACCTGTTTCGGGATCTCATTCTTGCCGGTTAATGAGTTCATGTCTATCTACCGAGAAAAATTTTAGAGGCTTGACGAAATTACAATATTCATTAATAATTATATGGTATGACAGAGATATTGAAAGCGGAGCATTTGTCGAAGATATATAAATCCCCCTTTTTTAGAATTAATCATAGGGGGATAAGAGATGTTTCCTTTTCTGTTAATGAAGGTGAGATTTTTGGTTTTTTAGGACCTAATGGAGCGGGAAAAACAACAACCCTCAAAATAATTGTTGGGATACACCGGGCGGACAGCGGGAGAGTTTTTGTTAAAAACATACCGATAAACGATATTGAATATAAAAAACATATAGGCTTTTTACCGGAAAATCCATATTTCCACAATTATCTTAGCGCTGAAGAGTTTTTATCTATTACGGGGGCTCTTTATGGCCTTAACGGGAAAAAATTAAGAGAGCGAATAAAAGAAGTTCTTGAGAAAGTAGGGCTTACAAAATACGAACTGAGGGGGAAACGTATAAAAAATTTTTCAAAAGGAATGATTCAAAGGCTGGGAATCGCTCAGGCGATAATTCATGAACCGGAGATCGTTATACTTGACGAACCGCTTTCAGGATTAGATCCCATAGGAAGAAAAGAGGTTCGTGATGTTATTCTCGATTTAAAAAAGGAAGGAAAAACGGTGTTTTTCTCCAGTCACATTCTTCAGGATGTAGAGATGATCTGTGATAGGGTTGCAATTATCGCAGATGGAAAGATAATAAAAACGGGTATTCTTGAAGAAATGCTTGTAAAGAAGGATGGAGCTTATGAGGTAAAACTGGCATTAAAAGAATCATCCTCGTTTGATGTAATTAAGAAATTCGGGGAAATTTCTGATATAGAAGGTAATACGGTATTTGTTTATGTTGATAATGAGGAGAGTAAAGACAAACTTTTAGAGACAATCGTTAAAGACGGTTTTGGAAAGATTCTCAAGGTTAACCCACTACACAAAAGTCTGGAAGATGAGTTTATGAGATTATTTAATATTGAGGAGAAAAATGAGGCGTAGTTATTACATTGCCAAAGCGGTTTTTTTAGAATCATTGAAAAACTACACGCTTGTTTCAATGATAGTTTTCGGCGTGGTCGTTTTAGTAGCTTCTTTATTTTTAAATAACGCCATGCTTGGGGAATACGGGAAGCTTGTAGTGGACCTCGAACTCACTTTACCGATTTTGATAGGATTAATTATAATAATTTTTAACGGAACACGGCTTGTTTACGATGAGATTGAGAAAAAAACGATCTATATATACGCATCAAAACCGATTAAGAGATGGGAGTTTATGTTGGGGAAATTTCTCGGACTTACAGCTGTTTTCCTTGTTGTCACGACGATTTTTGCCATTCTTGGCTTTCTTTTCCTGATGTTACTTCATATTCCCGTTAAGGGACAATATGTTTTATCGCTATTCTTTTCCATTATGGAATTGATGATTCTATTATCAGTTACAATGTTTTTTTCGTCATTCTCTGCAACCCCCATTTTAACGGGAGTATTTGCTTTTGTAATATATTTTGCAGGACATCTGGCTCCCGATATCTATCAATATTCTTTGATGGCGAAAAATCAATTTGTTCGAGTTCTTGTGCGAATCATATATTACATTTTACCAAATTTAAGTTATTATAACATAACAAAAGAGGTCACACACAATATTTCCATAAGTATAAATCAGATATATTATGTTATTTCTTACGCTCTTCTATACATCGTTTTGATGATGGTTTTTTCCATATTAATATTTGAGAAAAAAGAATTCTGATGAAAAAGTTATTTAATATTATGTTCGGTATTATTATTGTGCTTTTGATGAGTATGGTATATTTTTCCAACTCACAATTGATGGATATATACAGCTATAGAGATAAATTCGTCCAGGATGCGAAGTATATTCCCCGAGAGATGACAAACCCTCATTGGTTGGGGGATTTTAACATCATTTATGCCGATTTTATTTGGTTTGAATCGCTGCAATACTACGGAGACAGGAAAGAGAAAAAGGCTTCACTGGAATATCTATCAAATATATTCAATAGCATTACGAATCTTGACCCCTATTTTGAACAGGCTTATTCTTTCGGAGCAACACTTGTTGGAACAGACGGACATAATTGGAAGGGGTGTGAACAGCTTCTAAAAAAGGGGATGATCAATTTGCCGGATGATTGGAGAATGCCATTTTTTCTTGGGTTTTTTAACTATATGTGGTATAAGAATTACAGAGCAGCCGAATTATGGTTTAAAATTGCAGTAAAAAAACCTGGATGCCCCGAACGTATATACCATTTCATTCCGTTTATGCATTTCAGAATGGGGGATTACTATACGGGGATGCTTATGTGGATAGAGATATACAATAACGCAAAGAACGAGCAGGAGAAAAAGGGGGCGTTACAGAACATCAAAGTATATGCAAAAAAGCATTTGACAAAAGCGATTCGCAGCTTTATACGGGACAAAGGACATATTCCGGAAAATCTCTACGTGTTAGTAAAAACCGGATACGCAAAAGGGATTCCCAATTTACCCGATGGATCTAAATTCTACTATAATGTGGTAAAGGACTCCGTTCTCATTCATAAATAGGAGAGGGAGTGTTTATTTTTATAGCTACTGCTGTTTTTATTTTCGGATTGCTCTTCGGAAGCTTTTCCAATGTATTAATATACAGAATCCCGAGAGGTGAATCGATTGTGTTTCCTCCTTCTCATTGTCCGAAATGTGGGGCAAGGATAAAACCATACGATAATATCCCGATTATAAGTTATATAATGTTAGGTGGTAGGTGCAGAAGTTGTCATCAACCGATATCTATAAGATATCCATTAGTGGAATTATCCGTGGGCCTCATATTTCTTCTCAATTTTTTGCTTTTCGGTTTTTCGGTTAATTTTGCCCGTTTTTTGCTTTTTATGTATTCTCTTTTTTTGCTTTCGGCAACAGATATCCTTTATATGGTGATACCGGATAAGATATCAATTCCCGCCCTTATACTCGGACTTATTATAAATTTATTTCATCACATGCCAATTAAACTCTATATTATTAATTTCATTATTGGGGCTGCCTCGGGAATGATAGTCGTTTGGTTAATAATGGTTATCGGAAAAATAATTTGGAAAAAGGAGGTAATGGGAAGCGGGGATATATTTGTCATGGGTATTATTGGAGCATATCTGGGAATCTATTATATTTTACCCACATTGTTTTGGGGAGCGCTCTTCGGAGCCGTATATGGAATTGTCCTGATTTTGAGAAAAAAGGCGAGTAGGGATTCTATGATTCCCTTTGGTCCTTTTTTAGCAGCGGGTGCGATAACATCACTTTTAACATTGCCATTTATTTTTAAACTGTTGGGGTTGTGATGAAAAAACCTCAGGCTGCTCTTATCATAGGTGTTCTCTTGGCGAAGGCGAACTGGCCCGAGATTGAGAGTATTCTAACGGGAAAATTCGGTAAAATAGCATTGAAAACAGAGCCAATCGATTTTATATTTACAAATTATTACAATGATGAAATGGGAGATGACATTAAACGTTTCTGGATTGCTTTTGAAAAAAAAATCTTTGAGGACGAATTAGCCGATATAAAAAATTATACAATTTTTCTTGAAACAAAATATGGAAGAAGCGGGAAGAGAACAATAAACCTTGACCCTGGATATCTTAACCTTTCTCGACTCATTCTCGCATCGACAAAAGATTTTTCCCACAGAATTTACCTAAAGGACGGAATTTACGGAGAAGTGACCCTCATATATAAAAACAAAGGTTTTACAAGTCTTCCCTGGACATATCCGGACTATAAGATCCCCCTCTTGCAAGAGTTTTTAAAAAAAATAAGAAAATCGATTCTTCTATAAACCTTTTTCCTTTAACGGGAGTCTATATATGCAGATGAGCGATAAGGAAATAATAGAGCATGTGATAAACGGAGAAAAAGAATATTTTAAGGAGCTGATGATGAGATACGAAAATAAAGTGTATAAAACCGCATACGGAATAACCATGAGTGTAGAGGACACGAAAGATGTTGTCCAGGATGTTTTCTTAAAAGTATACTCGAATCTTGCTTCATTCAATTACAAATCAACGTTTCTTACCTGGCTTCTAAGGATAACCTATACTACATCGATTGATATAATAAAACATAGAAATAAAAATAAACATGACGCGTTAAACCTGAATATGGCTAAAAACGGAGAGGAGCATAATGTAGATAAAAAGATTATAATGGAAAGAGCTCTTGGCAAACTTACCGAAAGGGAAAGAACCGTTTTTCTACTGCACGGAAGAGATGGATACAAACATAGAGAAATCGCCGATATTTTAGGTGTTAGGGAAGGAACGGTAAAAGCCCTCTATTTTAGATCCCTTGACAAATTAAGAAGTGAACTGGAGGGAAAAATATGAGAGATGTTAATGAAATAAAGGAGTATTTGAAAAATAAAACCGGAAATAAAAAGAGCAATAATGATGAAATTCCTGAAATAGATAAAATAATAAAGGCAAGCGAGAGTGTCATTCCCGATATTTCTCCATTCGAAAAGGAGAATATAAGAACGAATATAATGGCGAAAATCGATTCCATCCCGGTAAAGAGAAATAGAATCAGTTCTTTTCTAAGATGGAGTATCGTGGGATCTACAGGATTAATATTGATTCTGATTTCATTTCTCTATTTTAGCGGAAAAGTCTCTCGTGAGAACACTTACTATTCTTATATCATTGACTCAACGGCAGAGGAGTATTTTTACTCGGAGTTTAACGATTCCACGGAAAATATATCGGATGAAGATTTGGTAAATTATCTGGAAAACAATCCGGGGATTGTAGATTATTATAAATCGTTGTAAATGGAGGTATCATGAAAAGATATTTAATAATAATTTCGCTTGCTTTCATCGTCTCGACTTTTACGGTATATGCCGTACCAGTGAACAGAAGAGATGCAAACAAATTGGAAACGCTAAAAATCTGGAAATTAATCGATTATTTACAGCTTACCGACAAGCAGGCGGATAGATTTCTACCCAGGTTTAGAAACTTCGAAAAAGATATTCATCAAATGCAAATAAGCAAGGACAAAAAAACAAAAGATTTGCTTAATAAAATAAAAATGGGTAAAACAAAAGGACTAAACGATGATGTTAATGCAATTCTTGATATTGATATAAAGATGTCCCGGAGAAAGAAGGCATTTTTTAATGGTGTAAGAGGGATTATTTCCGAAGAGCAAATGGCAAAAATGATTGTGTTTGAATATCAATTTAGAAGAGAAGTAAGGCGAATGATAGAAGATAGAACAAAAATGAGAAACAGTTTAAGAAGGAGGTAACGATGAAAAAACTGGCTTTCTTTACGGCAATTTTGCTTTTTGCCATCGCAATTTCAGCGCAACCTGTGGGAATGATGAGCAGAGGACATATCGGTCACGGAGATATGATGGGGCCGATGATCGGCAAACCGGCCCCTATGATGGGTGTGGGAATGGAAGAGTCTTTATTGGCACAGGTAGGGCTTAAGGAAGATCAAATTCAAAAAATTAGAGCAGCTAAAATGGACATTGAAAAAGATATAATAAAACTCAATTCCGAGCTTAAGTTAAAGAGAGTAAGCCTCGCCGAAGAAATGATGAAAGATAATCCCAACGAAAACATCATTAAAAACATAACAACTGACATCGGTAAAATAAGAGGTGAGATTACATTTAAAAAAGTTCAGGGGGGACTTGTTTTAAACAAGTATCTTACCAAGAAGCAGATTGAAAAACTTAGGGAATTGAGAGAGACAAATATGAGAAAAATGGCGGAAAGAAGGATTGAGAGAAGAGGTATAAGAAGAAATATAAGGCGCTGAAAGAATCCTTAACCGTTCTTTGAAATTAGAGGTATAACGAGATATGTGCGGGCTAACAACCCGCACGTATTGAAAATCAAAAATTTTAAACTCAAAATGAAGAGCGGAAGGGGCGGGATTGAGTCGCGAGCTCCTCGAAACATCCTTGATAAGAAGTAAGGGGTGCTGTTTTCGATCCCGCCATTTGAAACTTCGTTTCAAGCGGGTTCTGTATGAAAAGCGGAGAGGGCGGGATTGAGTCGCGAGCTCCTCGAAACATCCTTGATAAGAAGTAAGGGGTACTGTTTTCAACCCCGCCATTTGAAACTTCGTTTCAAGCGGGTTCTGTATGAAGAGCGGAGAGGGCGGGATTGAGTCGCAAGCTCCTCGAAACATCCTTGATAAGAAGTAAGGGGTGCTGTTTTCGACCCCGCCATTTGAAACTTCGTTTCAAGCGGGTTCTGT
>QNBC01000019.1 GCA_003641665.1 candidate division TA06 bacterium | reverse complement strand
TCGATAACAGTATAGATGAGGCTCTTGCAGGGTACTGCAATCATATAAAGGTAACCATAAAAGCAGACGAATCGATTGTTATAGAGGACAATGGGCGTGGGATTCCCGTAGGGGAGCATCCGGAAATGCATAAGCCTGCCGTAGAAGTCGTTATGACGATGTTGCATGCAGGGGGGAAATTCGATCACAAAGCATATAAAATATCGGGAGGATTACACGGTGTGGGCGTATCTGTGGTCAATGCTCTTTCCGAATGGCTTGAGGTTAAGATAAAAAAAGACGGTAAACTTTACTTTCAGCGTTATGAAAAAGGGATTCCCGTGACAGAACTGAAGGTAACGGGATTCACATCGGAATCCGGTACTGCCATTTCATTTGTCCCCGATAAGGAAATTTTTGGCGATCAAAAATTTAGTTTTGATGTTTTGTCAGAGCGATTAAGGGAACTTGCATTTCTTAATGAAGGACTTAGGATTGAAATAAAAGACGAAAGAGACGGGAGATTTAATAACTTCTTTTATAAAGGCGGTATAATAGAATTTGTAAAACACATAAATAAATTCAAAGACCCCATTCATCCGAAACCTGTTTCAATAAGAGATGAAAAAGATGATGTAACGGTTGATGTGGCATTTCAGTACAATAAGACATTCCAGAGTATAATTTACACATTTGCAAATAATATAAACACGAAAGAGGGCGGAACACACCTGAGCGGTTTTAAATCCGCTTTGACTAAAGTCATAAACGATTTTTACAGAAGGTCAAAACCGAAACAAGATGTATCATTTACCGGAGATGATGTCAGAGAGGGAATGTCGGCCGTAGTTTCGGTAAAACTGCCGAATCCGCAATTTGAAGGGCAAACGAAAACGAAACTGGGTAACAGTGATGTTAAAGGGATAGTAGAATCCATTGTGCAAAGCAGGTTATCCGTTTTCTTCGAAGAGAACCCGCGTGTTATAAATAAAATTCTCGAAAAAGTTCAAATGGCGGCAAGGGGGCGCATTGCTGCGAAGAAGGCCAGGGAGCTAACGAGAAGAAAAAGTGCTCTTGAAAGCGATATTTTACCGGGGAAGTTAGCCGATTGTTCTATAGAGGACCCTTCGCTCACCGAGATCTATCTTGTGGAAGGAGATTCGGCAGGTGGTAGTGCAAAGCAGGGTAGAGATAGGAATTTTCAAGCTATTCTGCCTCTTAGAGGTAAAATTCTCAATGTGGAAAAGAGCAGACTTGATAAAATATTATCCAATGATGCCATAAAGACCATTGTTTCGGCAATAGGAATCACTTTTGGTGACGAAGAAGCGGAAGATAAAATAGCCAAAATACGTTATCATAAGATAATATTGATGGCTGATGCCGATGTTGACGGTTCGCATATCACGACATTGTTACTCACCTTTTTTTACAGGTATGCTACGGAATTGATTGAAAACGGGTTTGTATATCTTGCACAACCACCGCTTTACATGATTAAAAAAGGTAAAAAAATTACGAAATATGCATATACGGACGAGCAGAAGGATATGATAATAAAAGAACTCGGAGAAAACGGTCTCACAATACAGCGTTATAAAGGTCTCGGTGAAATGAATCCGGAGCAACTATGGAATACAACAATGAATCCGGAAAATCGTATTTTGAAACGTGTTACAATAGAGGATGCGGAAGAAGCGGATCAACTATTTACCATTCTTATGGGTGATAAAGTGGAGCCGAGAAGAAAATTTATAGAAGAAAATGCTCATTATGTTAAGAATCTGGACATCTGAGAGGTGAAATATGAATGACAGAATAAAAGAAATAAATATAAGTAAAGAATTGAAAACGGCATACCTTGAATATTCCATGAGTGTAATTGTGGGGAGGGCTTTACCCGATGCAAGAGACGGTTTGAAACCGGTTCACAGGAGAATCTTGTATTCAATGTATCAAATGGGATTGTTCCATAACAAACCGTATAAGAAATCGGCAAGTGTTGTCGGTGAGGTGCTTGGAAAATATCATCCCCATGGTGATGCTGCCGTTTATGATGCTATGGTAAGAATGGCTCAAGATTTTTCGTTAAGATACCCTCTTGTTGACGGGCAGGGAAATTTCGGAAGTATAGACGGAGATCCGGCAGCGGCTTATAGATATACCGAGGCGCGATTATCGAAAATTGCGGCGGAGATGCTTGTAAATCTCGATGAAAATACGGTGGATATGGTTCCTAATTTCGACGGAAGAATCGAGGAACCGTCGGTTTTGCCATCGAGAATACCGAATTTGCTTATTAACGGCTCTTCCGGTATTGCTGTAGGAATGGCGACAAATATCCCTCCGCATAATCTGACGGAAGTTATAGATGGGACCATACATTTGATTGAAAACACAGACGCCACCATAGACGAGCTGATGCAATTTATAAAAGGTCCCGATTTTCCCACACAGGGAATAATAGCGGGTATTAAAGGGATAAGAGATGCCTATAAAACAGGTAGAGGGACTATCCAGATTCAGGGAAGAGTCAATTACGAGACAACGAAGAAGGGGAAAGAGAGAATTGTTATAACGGAATTACCGTATCAGGTTAATAAGGCAAATTTAATACAGGCAATTGCAAAGCTTGTTAAAGAGAAAAAAATCGACGGGATACAGGATATTAGAGACGAATCGGACAGAAATGGTATTCGGGTAAGCATTGATATCAAAAGAGGATATGAAAAAGAGGTTGTACTGAATAGTCTATACAAACACACTCAATTGAGAAACAATTACGGTATTATTATGCTCGCACTTGTCGATGGCATTCCAAAGGTTATGAACCTTAAGGAAATCATCTCCGTTTTTATCGAGCACAGAAAAGATGTAATTACGAGAAGAACTCAGTACAGGCTTGATAAGGCGGAGAAAAGGGCACATATATTAGAAGGACTGAAGACGGCTCTTGATCATATTGATGAAATAATAGAGATTATAAAAAAAGCCAAGGATGTTGCAATTGCAAGAGCGAATTTGATGGCAAGGTTTTCTTTTACGGAGATGCAGGCAAATGCAATACTCGAGATAAAATTGTCGAGATTAACACAACTTGAGCGTTATAAACTAGATGAAGAATATGAAAAACTCATAAAGGACATAGCATTTTACAGATCGATACTATCATCGGAATCTCTTTTACTTGAAGAAGTAAAGAAAGAGCTTCTCGAAATTAAGGATAAATACGGGGATGAGAGGCTGACCGAAATCAAATTGGAGATGGCGGATGATATAGATGTTGAAGATCTCATAGCAGACGAAAATGTCGTTGTTTTTGTTTCGAACAAAGGATATATAAAAAGAATGTCTCTTGCCACATACAAGAATCAGAAAAGAGGAGGAAAAGGGATAATAGGGATTCAAACAGTTGACGATGATTTTGTAAACGGTTTGTTTGTAGCTTCAACCCACAGTTATGTCCTGATTTTTACAGACAAAGGGATTGCCTACTGGCTCAAAGTGTATCAAATTCCCGAAGGCGGAAGACAAGCCAAGGGACGTGCAATAGTCAATCTTATCGGTTGCAGCAGCGGGGAAAAGGTCAAGGCAATAGTCCCTGTCAAATCCTTTGAGGAAGATAGATTTCTCTTTCTTGTGACAACAAAAGGGATTGTTAAACGGATGAAACTGTCTGATTTTTCACATCCTCGGAAGAATGGCATCATTTATAGCAGGCTGGATGATGATGAAACAATTGAAGATGTCAAAGTCACGGGAGGAAATGACAGTATCATCATTGTGACGAGAAAGGGACAGGCAATCCATTTCGTTGAATCGGAAGTCAGGGTTATGGGCAGAACGGCACACGGGATCCGAGGCATAAGACTCGATAAAGACGATCTGGTTGTAGGAATGGTTGTGGCAAAAAGAGGTGATACATTGCTTGTCATAACGGAAAAGGGCTTCGGCAAACGCACGGATATAGATGCTTATAGAAAAACACACCGCGGCGGGAAAGGTGTAATTGCCATAAAGACAAATGAAAATCGTGGAAATGTTGTAGCAATCAAAGATGTTCACGATAATCACGAATTGATATTTGTAACACGCATCGGTCAGGTAGTTAGGATGAAGGCCAGTGAAATTAAAACCATAGGAAGAAACACGCAAGGAGTCAGGATAGTTCGGCTTAAAGAGGATGATAGCATTATCGATGTGGAGAAGATTACTCCCTGATGTGTAAATGTGGATAAGTAATGAAAAATGTGGATAACTTTTATGTCTTGCAATAATGTAACTTACGATACAACTAATAGGGTATTTGAATCACTTATCCACATAAATAACACTATTTAGTGCTTTGGAGGTTTAATGAAAAGAAGATGGCTTATAATACTGATATTTTGTTGGGTGACATTGATTTTCGGTGAAGATTTCAGCTCTAACAATAGAGGATTATCCGTTCTTGAAATTAATACTTCACCGATATCGGCATCACTTGGAAGCGGATATTCGGTTTTCGGACATATTATCACTTCCTTTCTCGATAATCCTGCAATGCTTGCCGAAACGGAGAACATCAATATGGTATTTAACCATGAGGAGCTCGGATTCGATGTAAGGAGAGACGATATCTATTTCTCGAAAAAATTGAATAATAAATTGGGAATTATGATGGGAATAGGATATTTTAACGGTGGCGCTATTGAATTGAGAGGAATTGTTCCGCAGGATATTCCCTATTCTACAACTAGTTTTTCCGATTTTATAGCCGGCGGTTCCGTGGGATATGAAATTTACAAGGAATTAAAAGCGGGAATCGGAGTTAAATTTATCAGTCAAAATTCATATATCTATTCGGGAACCGGTGTATCCTTTGATGGCGGTGTTTTATTCAGCCCTTCCATCCTCAAGGGGATTACTGGTTCCGTTATTTTTAACAATTTTGGCCCTGCGGTAAATTTCGGAGAGACGCAAAAGGTTACTCAGCCGAGTCGAGTAAGATTTGCGATGGGAAAGAGAATTGATATTAGACGATACAAAAGCAATATCGGTATTTCGATTGGAGGTTATTCGAAATATTATGTCATTCCTTATAGCGACACCAGTTACACCTTCTCGGATAATGTGAAGAACTTTGTTTCAAGTATTCCCGACAGAGCGGTTACCGATTTTGATTTTGATTATATCTTTGATAACCGTATTAATTTACGACTATCTTACCTTGTTGGCGGTGAGAATACCATAGCAAATGTTGGCTTGGGAATCATGTTGAGCAGGTTTAGATTTGATTACAGTTATACCGTGGAACAATCAACGAATGGAACTCATAGGATGAGCATAGGAGTAAATTATTAAAAATTTACTTGCAAAATTTTTAAAATTGGTTATATTAAAGAGAGTCAATTTATTATAAGGAGGTTTGGTGGCACCTTTACAGGGAAGTCTTGAAGATTTTGATATAACCGATATCCTTGAGCTTATAAATATCGGTAAGAAAGACGGTGCTCTTGAGATAGAATCCGATGATTATAGGGGGATAATCTATTTTGAAAACGGCGTTGTTGTTGATGTTAGTGCCGGTGATTATAAAGGTGATGATGCAATTCACAGGATATTAAGATGGAACAAAGGAAAATTTTTCTTCGATCCCCATAAAAGAGCTACCGAAAAAACGCTTAATATACCCATTCAAAAATTAATGATTGAAGCTGCAAGGCAACTGGATGAATGGAAGAAGATAGAGCAGGTCGTTCCTTCGGTAAATGTTGTGTTGAAATTAAATGAGAACCCTCCTACCGAGGATAATGAAATAACATTTACCGATGATGATTGGAAAGTTCTTTCTATTGTTGACGGAAAAAAGACCCTTAAGGAAATTGCAAGGGAACTCGCTATATCTGAATTTGAAACCGGGAGAATAGTGTATAACCTGATTTCCGCAGGTTTTATAATATTGGGCGAAGAGAAGGAAGATAAAAAAGATGATGAGCCCGATGATGCAGAAAACGAACCCGAAAATAAAAGTAATGAGGCGGGAAGCGAAACAAACGATGCACGATTAAAGTACAGTTCCCGAAAAAAGAAGAAAAAGGGCGGATTATTCGGAGGACGATTTTAACTCCCTATAAAGTTCTATTAATTTTTCAAGACTCAATTCCTCGGCTCTTAGGCTGAGTTTATTATTTTTTTTATCTGAAATGCCGAGATTTGTAGATATCTTTTTTCTTCTGCTTGAGAATATTGTTTTAATAAATCTAATGAAATCATCTACTTCATCGTGGTTCAACGGAATAGAATCGCGCTTTTTTAGTCTCACAACCGAGGAATCAATATCCGGTTTAGGATAAAAAACGTTTTTTGAAACATTGAATAGTTTTTCTTCAATATAAAATATACGGGTAAGAATTGTCATTACTCCGTATTTTTTATTGCAGGGAGGAGATGTCAACCTCTCAACCACCTCTTTTTGTAGCATCAATATCGCTTCATCCATATGTGGATAGGCGGAAATAAACTTCCGGAGCATATTCTTGCTTATGGAATACGGGAGATTGGAAATAACGGAATAGGAGTCAAATCGATTAAAATCGAATTTCAGTGCATCCTGAAGAATGAACTTCCCATTCGGGTAGTGCAATTTCAAGTAGTTGAATAGCAATGGATCCTTTTCTATAAAGATAGCATCAGGGAAGCGTTTTAGGATATATTTGGAAAGAACACCAAGCCCGGGACCGATTTCTATTACTTGCTTGTCAGATTCAAGGGAATCTACAATTTTTCTCGCCAGATTTTCATCAAAAAGAAAATTCTGTCCCAACCGTTTGGAAGGATAAAGCCCCAACTGCTTAAGTTCTTTTTTTACATTCATTGAATTTAAATCTATATGCCTCTTCTGTATTTTTCAAAAGAAGAGATTCCAGAGATTCTGCATCTGTTTTCATATGATCGGCAAGAGTCATTAAAGTATATACTATATTTGCCGGTTCATTTCGCTTCCCCCTCTTAGGGACGGGAGAGAGGTAAGGAGAATCCGTTTCTATTAGTAATCGATTGTTCGGAATAGAGTTAACGACTTCCTTTAAAGGACTATTCTTAAATGTGATTATGCCTGTGATACCGAAGAACATGTCAAGGCTCTTAAAATGTTCCACATCATTTATTGTTCCGGTAAAACAGTGCAATATGTCTCTCCTTCTTTTTGATTCCTTTAAGATTCGGAATGAATCGTCGAAAGCATCACGAATATGTGTAACTATGGGCAGATCGTATTTGTTTGCAACTTCTATGTGTTCGTTGAAGAAAATACGTTGTTTCTCCTTCGGTGAGTAGTCTCTATAGTAGTCCAGCCCCGTTTCACCTATGGCAATAGGACGATACTCGGCAATTAAATCTTCAATTTCTTTGAATACGGTGAGAGCATATTTGTTTGTGTCATAAGGGTGTATACCGTAAACGGGATGAATGAATTCGTATTTACGGGCGAGATTCATTGCTTTAATACTCGATTCCAAATCAAATCCAATTACGACAAAGGAACAGATACCTTCAGTTTTTGCGTTTGATATAACAGATGGAAGATCATTTGAAAAATCCTCCATCTGTAAATGGCAGTGTGAGTCTACAATCATTTTATGGAGCTACCGGAATCGATTTCCCTATCAACGGTGATTAGTGAAAGTGTAGCACCATTACTTGCGGCAAGAAGCATTCCGTTGGATTCTATTCCGCGAATCTTTGCCGGTTTCATATTTGAAACAACAACAATTTTCTTTCCTATAATCTCATCCGGAGAATAACTCATAGCTATTCCTGCGATGATCTGTCTTTCCTCTTCACCGATTTTAATTTTCATTTTTATCAGCTTATCGGTATTTTCAACACGTTCAGCTTCAAGGATTTCGGCGACTTTGAGCCCGAGTTTCAAAACATCGTCAATTTTAACATATTCTTTTTTCTCGGTATTTTTTTCTTTATTCTTCATATCTGTTTCATTTGTTTTATTTTCGTCCATAAGTTTATCCTCCTCTCGTCTTATTGTTTTATCATCTATTTTTTTATACAAGATACCCGGATTCCCGAATTCACTACCCGGTTTTATGGAAAGCTTCCCGGCATTATTCCAATGCAAATCATTGTTCCCTAAAGCCTCTTTTATCTTTTTCATTCCATCTGGTAAAATAGGGGAAAATAATATTGCTATGCTATTTAATAGATTTGCAAGAACATAGAGTGTAGTGCCACATTTTGTCTTGTCTGATTTGATTAAATTCCATGGCTTTTTGTAGTCAAAATATCGATTCCCTTCTCTTGCAAGATTCATTATTTGGAAAGTAGCTTGCCTTACATGAAAATTATCGAGAAGTTTTCCGACTGAATCGGGAGCATTTTCGATCAATTTGATTATCTTTCTATCATCCTCGTCATAATCACCGGGTGAAGGGATTTTGCCGTCAAAATATTTTTTTGTAAAGACATATGTCCTATTAACAAGATTCCCGAGTATATCGGCAAGTTCTCCGTTTATCTTAGCCTGAAAGTCCTTCCATGTAAAATCCATATCGCTGTTTTCCGGCGCATTTGCCGCAAGATAATAGCGGAGGAAATCAGGTGGAAATACATCGAGGAAATCATGAACCCAAATCGCCCAATTTCTACTCGTGCTGATTTTTTTTGTCTCTATGTTGAGAAATTCATTGGCGGGTATTTCCGAAGGCAAAATAATACCATCGTTATAAGCCATCAACATGGCAGGCCAGACTATTGCATGAAATACAATATTGTCCTTTCCTATAAAATGAACGAGTTTTGTGTCATTATCGTACCAATAATCTTTCCATAAATCCGGTTTACCTTGTTTTTCAGCCCATTCGATAGTCGAAGAGATATAACCGATAGGGGCGTCAAACCATACATAAAGTACCTTTCCTTTGGCCTCTTCAAGAGGAACCGGAATGCCCCATTCGATGTCACGGGTTATTGCTCTCGGCCTCAATCCCTCATTGAACCATCCCTTTGTAAAACTCTTTACATTGGATTTCCATGTGTTTTTTGATGCAAGCCACTTTTCCAATTGCTCCTGCATCTTGTCGAGTTTGAAATACCAATGAGATGTCTTTTTAACAATAGGTGTGGTCCCGCATATTTTACATCTCGGGTTTATTAGACTGGTAGGTTCCAGCCATTTACCGCAATTTTCGCATTGATCACCGCGGGCGTTTTCGTAATGACAATAGGGACATTCACCTTCTACATATCTATCCGCTAAAAATCTCTTGCAATGAGGACAATACAGTTGTTCTCCCTCCCTTTTTTCAATTAATCCTCTATTGTAAATTTTTAAGAAAAAATCTTGCGACATCTTTTTGTGAATCGGTTTTGATGTCCTCGAAAAATTATCAAAATCTATTTTCAATCGTTTAAAATCTTCAGCAATTGATTCATGATAATGGTCAACGACCTCTTTCGGAGATACATGTTCCTGTTCCGCCCTAATCGTAACGGCAATTCCATGTTCGTCCGTTCCCCCTATGTGTATAACGTTTACCCCTTTTTGTCTATTGTACCTTGTATAAATATCGGCGGGAAGGTATGCTCCCGCAATATGCCCTATATGCAAAGGTCCGTTTGCATAGGGCAAGGCACTTGTTACAAGAACCTTTTTCATTCAGACCTCCTGGCGGGGAATATATTCCATCGCTTTCTATTGTATTTCATATATTCATCCAGATCAATTTGTGACACATTTCCGTCGTTGTCTCGCACCGTTATCTTTTTGGAAAAAATATCCTTTGAAATAACCTTTACTTTACCGCTTTTTGTAACTATGGTTTCCTCCAATTGAGGATAAACGGTGTTCGCATCCTTGTAAAAGTCATATTCATATGCAAGGCAACACATCAATCTGCCGCAGGCACCTGACAATTTTTGCGGATTCAGGTTAACCTGCTGCTCCTTAGCCACCTGCAATGTGATAGGGGCAAAATTGTGCAAAAATGAAATGCAGCAAAAGGGCCTTCCGCAGGGACCGATGCCACCTAAACGTTTTGCGTAATCCCTTACACCGATTTGCCTGAGTTCGATTCTTATTTTGAATATTGCAGCAAGATCTTTTACTAATTGCCTAAAATCAATTCTATTCTCTGCTGTGAAGAAAAATGTTATTCGTTTTCTGTCGAATTCGAGCTCGGCATCGACCGGTTTCATCGGGAGATTGTGTTCTTTAATTTTTTCTTTAAATATTATGAAACTGTCTTTTTCCCTCGATTTATTTTCGTACATCTGTTGGATGTCTTCATCATTCGCAATACGAATTATCTTTATGCTCTTATAACCGTCCGTTTTAACATTCTTATTCTTATAAATATTCTCCACTTTTCCTATTTCAGTTGACTTATCTAATTTAAAAACAATATAGTGCCCTATTCCGATATCTCGATCTTCACTATGGAATTTTTCGTGATATATATGGTAGTTGATTTTTATAATCATATTAACCTCCGATTAAGTTATAAAACATAACCCCCCATTCCGTTTCCCATGATAGATTATAAATTGAGTTTTTCTCCATTTCGATTAGTTTATCGAGAACCCTCTCAACTCTGTCCTTTTGCAAGTGAAAATCATAATCGAAAATGTTGTTGTTGTCAATATAGTTGTAGTAAAGCATTAAAAAGAAAATCTCTTTATATATTTTAAGTATAATTTTTTTATTTTCCTTATTCGATTTAATTGACTTTTCTATTTTGGCAATTAGTTTGGTAAATTTTCCTTCTTTAATTGATAGAGCAAGACTGTCAGCTATATCTATCACATCAAATTTGGAGTATTTTAAGAGTATACCCGGACTACCGTTGGCAAGGAGTGTGAGTAATCTCTTTCCGCGAATGTCCGTGTCAATTTTTGATAAAAAGAGATTCATTTCTTCTTCATTGAGACCGCTCATTAGATATTTGGCACATCGTGAAATGATTGTGGGCAGGAGCTTATCTTCATTTGCGGTTGTTAGGATGAAAAACACTCTGTCGGGCGGCTCTTCCAAAATTTTTAAAAGTGCATTCTGAGCTTCCCTTGTCATATAATGGGCATCCCTTATTATTACAACTCGATCTTCATTATGAAAAGATTTGTATTTCAATTGGGAGATGATATATTGGATATAGCCCAAAGGAATCGTATATGCGTAATTATTTTCGTTACTATTAAGTGAAGAGAGGGTTTTAAAATAATCATTCCGATTGAATACGCCATTATTTCCCGAACCCTTTGTACCTGTGGGAATTACGTAGAGGATATTTAGCTGTTCGCAAAGATTCTCCGATTCGTCTATCTTTTCATATTTTTCATCCGAATGTTTTGCCACAATCTCAACTGCAATGGCTCTTGCAAACAAGAACTTGCCTATGCCTTCCATTCCGGACAAAAGTATGGCATGAGGCATATTTCCCTTTACAATGAATTGCTTTATCGTTTTTTCAAGTGCTTTGTTTCCATAAAGGTTTTTGAAATTCATCTTCTTGATAACCAGTTCAACGGATTGACTGTTTTTCCCTTTACCCTTATTTCAAAATGAAGTATTGGACCTTCAAGAGAACCCGTGTCACCTACTCTGCCAATTACCTGTCCTTGATAAACCTTGTCCTTAACATTTACATCAATAGTTGCAAGATGGGCGTAAAGGGTGTAGTATCCCCCGTAATGATCGATAAGTACTACATTCCCGTAACCGAGAAACTTATCCGCATATGCGACTTCTCCGTAAGATACAGCAGAGACGGGGGTGTTGTAGGGAGCTTTTATATCAATACCGTTATTTTTTGTTGCCGTGTGGTATTTCGGATGCCTTTTTGTCCCGTAACGGGAAATAACCTTTCCTACGACGGGCCAGGGCAATTTTCCTCTTAATTTGCCGAAATAACTCTTTGTAGTTACCTTTTGAGCCTTTCTTTCCTTTTCCAGCTTTTGTATAATTCTCTGTAAGCGTTTTCTTGAAGCCAGTAATTCTCTCTCGAGTTTCCTCTGTTTCGAGCGTTTTCTTCTTATTTCTCTGAGTAACTGTTTTTTGTCTGCCTTTTCTTTCTCTACAGCTGCTAACTCGTTCGTAGCTTGCTCTTCGATTAGGGATAATTGTTGTGCGTTGTTTTCCAGGTTGCTTTTGTATGATTTTAGGCTATCCTGTAATGTTTTGTATTCTTGAAATATCCTTTCGTCCAATTTGGCAATAAGTGTCAGATATTTTATTCGCGTGATAGCATCGGCAAAAGTGTACGAAGAAAACAGAACATCGAGAGAGCTCATGTGCCCGAATTTATAGATATAACGCAATCTTTTTTCCAAAATTGAACGATGATTGTCGATCAGAGAATCTGTTATCGCAATTTTATTGTTCAGGTCGTTTATATTTTCCGTAAGTAATTCTTTTTTCGTTTCCATTTCTTTAATAATTTGAGTGGTAATTGTCATTTCTTCATCCATATTCTGAAGAGTGGCTAAAATTTCCAATTCCTGTGATTTTAGCTTTTTCCTCTCTTTGCGGACTTTTTCCAGTTTTTTTTGAAGCGCTTTTAATTTTGCTTCAGCAGAAGATATTGATTCCCTGCCACAGTAAGTTTTAGCGGTAAACAGTAGAGAAAACAATACAAATAAAATGATAAATTTATCTTTCATAGTGGTATATTACAAGAAAAAAAGATTTTATTCAAGTTCATTATGCAAATTTCCGAATTTTTTCAGAACGAAATGTTTGGCTTCCTCCTTTGATGTAATAAAACCGTTTATCTGCTCTTTTATGAGCTGTTCCTTTATTTCTCCTATTACTTTAGATGGCGAGATGGAGAGGAGTTCCATAATCTCTTTTCCGTTTAAAAGAGCTTCTATTTTGTTCTTCGAATTTTTCTCAATATAGTCATTTACCTGAGATGCAACGTAAAGTAGCTTATCAATTTTAGAATTTGTTGAGAGTGCATCGGCAATCGAAAGTGTTATAACATCTTCCGGATGTCCCTCGGAATCCCTTACGAATCTGTAAATGGCATGATCGGAAAGTTTACCTATTTTTGTAAAAAGATGAGGACGCATATGGTTGGCAACGAGAATTTCAACATACTTTGCATTGATGTTGCTGAAAGAGAGTTTCTCTTTTACAATGTCCTTGGCAATTTTGGCACCTATAATTTCGTGATTATAGAAATGAAATTCTTTTTCGTTAATATATCTCTTTGTATAAAGTTTTCCTATATCGTGGAGGAAAGCGGATAGTTTGAGAATCGGTATGTTAAAATAATCAATGTTCCCCAATAATCGCTTTGCATCTCTGTTTAAAAATTCTTCCAATCGTCTGTATGTGTATAGGGAATGTTCCAACAATGTTTTTGCAGGAGCTTTATTGTGTTCGAAATTCCGCATTTTCTCCACACCAACTAAAATATCATCGAGGAATTTTCCGTTTACAATCTCTGAGAATACGGGATATGAATCCGGATGATTTAAAATTTTTTTTAACTCCATCCAGAGCCGTTCCCCCTTTACATTAGCGATTAATTTTCTATGCTTTTTCATATCGAGAGATAGTGTCTCGGGAAAAATGTAATCTTTATACAATTTTATTCTAAAAGCTCGAAGGATTCGAAGAGGATCGGCTTTCAACGAAAGTTCGGTAGTAGGAAACAGGATTCTATGTTGTGCGTGCTCAATTCCCCCGAAGAGATCAATGATCTCTGTTTTATCGTATTTAATAAGTTTATTTATACTTATGGCGAGAGAATTAACGGTGAAATCTCTCGTGGAAAGATTGTCGCTCAATTGCCCTTGTAGGGTTGATAAATCGAGGATATTGCCGTTGTCTATATCAAGACGAATAAGCGGATTAATTCTGTTTTCAATGCGAGCGATTTTTACTTTATGGTTTCGTTTAATTTTTTCAATTATGGAATCGGTAGGGTAATCGGTCAAAATATCATAATCATCGGGTTTTACTCCGTTTAGAATGTCTCTTAAAGCTCCTCCGACGAGATAAAGATTCCCGCAGAGAGGGGTAATCTCTTTTATAATATTAATAATATTTCTGTCGATTTCTTTTATTTCCACACTATTTTTCATAGTGTATTGGTAGCACCTTTTTATAATATTGTCAATAAATAGATTTTTGAAGTGGGTAGATTCCGGGTTGACAACACTCCTTGAATAAAATAAAGTTAAATTATGGAGAAGCTTGCTGTTTTTGATTTTGATAAAACACTTACTACAAAAGACACAACATTAATTATTGCAAAATATTTTACGGTTAAGACAAAAAGATACATAAGATATGTTAATTTCCTGTTTTGGGGCGTTCTGTATAAATTGCGAATTGCATCAAACAAAAAGGTTAAGAATGAACTATTGAAAATTATAAACGGGACGGATAGAGAGACAATTTATAAGCTTGTCGAGCGACTTTACGATGTAGGCATAAAACCGATTTTAAGGGAAAGTACGGTAAAAGAGATAGTGGAATACAAAAAGCGGGGGTACAGGACAGTTCTTCTTTCTGCACAGTTCGATTTTATTGTGAAAGAGGTGTTTAAACGATTAATGTTTGATACGTATATAGCTACAAGAACGGATCTCGATAAATTTGAGGTGAATGGAGATGTCTTTGAGGGTAAGAAAAAAGCCGAAGCTATAAAATTACTGTTTGATGATATAGATTATGAAAATTCCATTGCTTTTGCCGATAATAAGAGGAAAGATGTTTATCTCGGTGAAGTTGTAAAAAATATAATCTGGGTCGAGTAGAATCGATACTAACGGGTTTTATTGAGTTGTTTGTTGTCGTATTGGTATATTAAAAAAGAGTCGCATAAGCGACTCTTTTTTACAGATATTTTTAAAGTATGATTATTTCGCTCCGAATTGATTGCATGCATCAACGAGATATCTGAGGTATGCCACGGCGGGACCACCTCCCATAAGACCTGCAACGAGCCCCGCTTCCAGTATTTCCTGTTTTGTTGCTCCCTCTTTTACAGCGTTTTTAACATGAAAAGCTATACAGAAAGGACAATGTGCCGTAACACCGAGTGCAATGGATATCAATTCTTTCATCTTCTTGGAAAGAGCTCCCGGTTTCTCCGCCTGTTGCACAAACTCCATAAATGCCTTTGAATATCCCGGTTCCGCTTCACTTGCGATTTTAAATAGGTCCATGAATTGGTCATAGTAGTTTTGCATATCGGCTGCCAATTTATCCATATTTGCCTCCTTTTATATGTTATATTATTAACAAGATAGTGATAAAAGCGGGTTTTGTCAACCCTTTATGCCTTCTAAAAAATCAAATGATATTTTAGATACATTTCTAATCTTTTCTTCTTAGGTTTTTCCTCTATTTTCAATATTGTGAATTCGGATATGCCGTAAAATCGTATCCCTTAAATATCGCTTTTACCCCGTAAGATGCGGAATAATCCAAAAACTTCTTTGCTGTTTTTTATTCCCGATAAAGATGATTTCCATACCATTGCATCTGCTTGCCTCATATACAAACGATAGGTATGGAATAATTTATCCCAATAATCAAAATCGAATTATTTCCGGTGTAATAAATACCGGTAAAAACAGTATTTGCAACTATAATTTGGATATCTTTCGGGTAATTACATCCCTATTGTTTATTTTTCCTCTAATAAAATACACACCCTTTGGCAAGTGTTTTATAGAGTATCTTTTCGTGTAATTCCCTATACTAACGGATTTATCAATAAGATTTTCGATTTTCCTTCCTTGTAAATTAAACATAGACAGTTTCAATTTACAATTCTTACTTATTGAATACTTTATATCTATAAAATCACCTGATTGTTTAATATCAAATGTATTTTTGTTTTTCAAATTTTTAAATTTAATTCCAGTGTGATTTTTAAACCCGAATATAAACAAGTTGCCAATAAAAATATAGTCTTTATTGACCGCTAACTCAAATGATTTCCCATCTAACTGGTAATTGGCATATAGGACAGGATTACTTTTATCACTTACATTAAAAATATGCAGGTCACCATCTGCTTCGTATAGGTAATTTCCAATCACACAGATATTTTTATTGCTTCCGAAATTTTCGGTATGACCCACTTCATGTATGTCGTTGATATTACTAATGCTATATATTCTTACTCCACCTGTCGATGTGGCGATATAAAGATAGTTTTTATACGCAAACAAATCGAGAGGAGTGTTTGGTATGAAAACATCTTGTAGTATATATGGATTGGTTTTATCATTTACATCAATAACTCTTAATGTACCGGAATAATCCAATATAAAGGCATAGTTGTCATACACATAAATTGTCCTGTAGTTACTAATTCCCAAAAAACCGACTTCATTCGTACTGTCAATGTCTACGATATGCAATCCGTTATCACTACCTCCCAGAATGTAGATGTATTTATCCTTCAAAAAGAAGTAGTTTTCGGATCCCTGTATATCGATTCTTGAATAAAATGTTGTCGGCGTTGTATCCCCTTTCTGATATATATCTATCCATTCTTTCGTATAAGATGTATCGTTCAGATCATCGTAGAAATAGTACTTCGATACGCAGAGATAATCCTCATTCGAAAACAGTTTCTTAATATAAGAATTAATGATTCTCGTTCCCGTATCGAACGGGTTGTTCATATTATTTTTTTGAACAGTATTAACATTTACAATGCTATCAATCGGGTAATAATAAACATTATCATCATTAATAAATAAATAATTCCCGAGAATCGCTATATCGGATAAACTATCTACAATATCTATTCTGGATTCCAAATATGGATTATCCGGAACTATATCATTAATTATTTTTACTCCGCAGGGGGCGCGGTTTTCAAAATTATTTGCATGTACATCGGCAAAATAAATATAACCATCTTTGACATATAAATCACTGGCTTCCACAAATCCCCCTAATTCACATGATATTAACGAAGGATTCATTTTGTCGCTTATATCTATAATACCAATACCTGAGGATACCATCGTAAAATCCCATTCCTCATAATAATCGGAACTATAATACAGATAATTATTCTCAACATAAATTTTCCTGATAATGTCATAGTGCCCAACAATGTTGGCATTTGAAAGATATTGAGGATTGTATTCATCGGACAAATCATATATTCCGATTGAATTTCCGTATGATGATATATAAGCGATATAAAGGTAATTACTATCGGACCACAGGTCTACTTCCTGATTAAGTGAATCGACCGTCCCTATTTCATGTATATTCAAGGAATCGGATACATCTACTATACTGACACTATGGTCATACATCACATAAATACATTTCTTGGACTTTGAAAATGCTTTGGGTCCATATGATGATAGGTTGTATTGAGATATAAAATGGGGATTATTAACATCCTCGATATTATAAAGACTGATTGTATTAGTATTGGATAAGGCATAGAGATAGTTGCCGGATAATATTATGTTTTTGCAAGAGTTGTTTATACTGCCGGATATTACAGGATTTGTGGGATCTGAAATGTCAATAATCGAAATGTTATTTCCGGCGGTAAAAAGATAGTTCCCTTTCATCTTTATGGAATATGCGGTAAGATTGATGGAATTTACCATTTGTGGAGCGGATTTATCTGCAATATTATAAACGATCAATTTATTACCTATACCTGCATATAGTATTGTATCTTTTACGATTACAGAGTAGCATTTACCGCATGTTACTTCTTTTATAAAGTGAAGAAAAGGCAAACTGTCAGGTATAATATTACCGTTACTTTTATCACTATTAGCAAATAAAGACACATTTAGTGATAATATAAATATAAATGCTAAAGCTAAATATCTCTTTCTAATCATTTTACCCTCCTATTTATATAATAATACGACTTTTTCTTGCATTTTTCAATGGGAAATTCAATTATAAGGGAGATAGGACCGTATGCACTAACATTCCGGCGGGCAGGATAAAACCACCTGTTGTAAAACGATTATGATTTTAATTTCGGAACCGAGAAATGATTTTAAAAAACAGTCCTTCCGCACCAGTTTCGGTATCCGAGACCCTGAAACGATACTGAAATAAATTCAGCACAGGGCTCAGGGTGACAGGAAAGAGTTTCATTCTTCATTTGACTTTGTCATTCCGGACTTGATCCGGAATCTCATAGACCCTGAAACGATACTGAAATAAATTCAGCACAGG
>QNBC01000018.1 GCA_003641665.1 candidate division TA06 bacterium | reverse complement strand
GGCATATATTATAGGTATACCTTGCATTACACTCAGAGAAGAAACGGAATGGGTTGAAACCGTTGATGATGGTTGGAATATTCTTGTCGGTAATGATGAGACGAAAATATTGGAAGGAATAAAAGAGTTTCATCCTCGCGGAAGGAGAAAAAATATATTCGGTGATGGGAATAGTGCCATAAATATGAAAAAAATAATTCTTGCATATCTTAATGGTGAAACGAATTATAAACTTGACATAAATCACTAAATTACTTATTGTTATAGTATAAATTCAATTGGAGGTGTATAAATGAAAAAATTTCTCTTTCTTCTTATTCTCGTTTTGGTAGCGTTTAATTTAAGCGCGTTTACTATTCCCAATGAAGGAAAAACATTCAATGGTATTGTGGAGAAAGATTTGGCCGTTCAGGTTGCAAAGGCAAAATTTTCCTCTCTTTACAATGTGGGAAATATTTCCGTAGGAAAGGTTATTCCCATGAATGATATGAACGGTTATCTTTATGCGTATCTTGTGCCCGTTTATTTCGGTGAGGGAAATTTCCCTAATGATGGTGCAATAGAAACATATATCAATGAAAATAGAGCCGTTTTTAATTTCATCAAAACAACAGGTGATCAAAAAGCAATCGAGAATGCAGGGAAAAAATTGTGGGGCGTTGACAGATTCGGTTATGTTATTGTGTCCGCCAGAACGGACAATATGCCGATATTGGAAATTGGTAAGGGGATTCCCCACTATTTTATGAATTATTATGAAATGAAATCTCGTGCCTTTCAGTCGCTTAGAGGCAATGTTCAATTGAATGAGATAATTTATGTTGATCATATGTATAAATTCTACAGATTTTCTAATGGGAACGAGAATGTTTATGTAGATGATAATATGAAAAAGCCTATTTCCGAAGAAACATTTAATAAAACAATTAAAAGAACAGCCTTTAAAATGGGGAATATGAATGAAGGTTGGATAAAGATATTAAACAACAAGAAAGACCTTTCCACCGTATTTAGGGCAAGAGCAACGGGATATATTCCTAATGTACCTTTCTATCTCTGGAGTTACGGCTGTTCTCCGACATCAAGTGCAATGATATTTGATTATTGGGATTCGAGAGGATACGCGAAGCTAACCGATTATCACTTTGACAGATGGGACGGAATCGAAGGAGAAATGGACTATAATCTTTCCAATGTTCATCAGGAACTTGCCATAGCAATGAATACGGATACTATTAATTATGGAGGAACTTCCATTTATAATATCGCAAGCGGACAGTCAACGGTTGCGAGTAATAACGGTTACAGTTGTACGTCGACAAACGGATCTCAGGGCAACCACACATACGGTTGGCAATGGGATAGACTAACAGGTGAGATCGATAACGGTTATCCCTGTCATTTCGATGTTTTGCAGTATTGGTTGGATGCTTTTAACGATTATATAGGTCATTCAACCGTTGCAGTGGGATATGATAACGATGGTACCGATTCCCTCGTTCAGGTCCATAACACATGGGATTATACGGAACCTTACTGGGCATTGTATACGTATCATGACGGGAACTACTCATATCACTATTTTACAAATTTCGAACCGAGCGGAGGAGACACAACATTGACGGGAAATTTGGCATCGAATCTCAATGGTGCTAAATTCCTGGCAGGAAAAGATGCGATGATATCCTTTGAAAACATGGCTTCCAGTGCAGGCAATGTTAAGCTATATTACAGTTTTGATAATTTCCAGAACGAAACACTCATAAGCAATTCCGTTGATCCGTTTAATCCGTATTATTGGACAACACCTAATATTGGTAATGATACAACGAAAAGCGTGAGATTAAGAATGGAGGTATATGACGGATCAAACAACCTCATAGCTACAGATGGTAATTACCAGAATATAACACTATTCAGGCTCGTAGATACATTAAATTATGGTCCTATGTCATTTATAAGCACTTTATCACAAGCATATTCCGTTACTGTTAAAGACACGCTTGCCTTTATATGCAGGAGCGGGTCATATATGGATGTTGTTGATATATCTGATCTTTCAACCCCCCGTTATATTGGTTCATATCCCCTGCCTGAAACATTCTTGAATTTTAAATTCATAAACGATACTTTAATAGCAGCAAGCGCTGATGCAAATGGATTTGTTGTTGCAAAAATGGATAACTCATTTAATGTAACGCTTGTTGATAGTCTGAATTTCAACAATAAAAATGTATTAAATTTTGTAATAGATGGTAATCGTGCTGTTATTGCTGCAAAATTACACGGACTATCCGTAGTGGATATTACCGACCCGACGAATATTGCCGAACTCGGCTCTTACTATGTTCCTCTTTTTAGCGCGAGAGACGTTTATGTAAAGGGCGACACTGCATTTGTTGCTGCAGGTGCCAAGGGGCTTGTTGCACTTGATATTTCCGATCCCACAAATATTACCGTTTTAAGCAGTTATGATTCTCCCGGTATATCTAATGCCATTGCCGTTAACGGTGATGTTGCTTATGTTGCCGATGGTTCCAACGGAACTTATGTTGCGGATATTTCGAATGCTTCAAGTATATCACTTATAACTACCGTAGCGAAGAAATCCAATGCGACCACGTGTACTCTAAGCCCTGACGGGAGTGAACTTTTTGTAGGTGATGGTAGTTACTATGAGGTTTTAAATACGGCTAATATGCTGGAGGGCGGTTATATTCATACATTAGGGACGGGTGTCGGTCCCGCTACGGCATTACCGAATGCAAAAGGAACGAGCAAATTTATAGGAATAGATTATAACTACGGTGTATTCATCTTTGACGGGACTCCGGACGGAATTGTCAGTAAAACCGACAATAAGGTAAAAAGTGTTTCCTTTGCTCTGGAATCCGGTATTGTAAGAGACAATTTGAATATGTTACTATCATTGAATAAAGATTCCAATATTACCGTATCTCTCTTTGATGCTACGGGTAGGAGAGTTGCAATTGTTTACAATAGTGTGGCACATAAGGGAATGCTCAAATTAACATTCAATGCAAAATCGCTTGCGAAGGGATTGTATTTTGCAAGAGTTAATGTCAATGGTAAAAATGTGGCCACTAAAAAGGTAGTTATACTAAAGTAGAGATTCAAGCACCAATACAAAAAGGGAGGTTACAAACCTCCCTTTTTTATTGGACATGTATTACATTTAGGTTCTTTTTTCAGGCAATACTCTTTACCTAATTTTACCATTAATGCGTGGTATTCATTGTAAACATATGCGTTTTTCGGGATAAACGAATGGAAAAGTGATTGTATTTCCAAATAACTATCATGATTTCCTATGATCTTATGTCTTATCAATATCCTTTTTGTATATGCATCTACAACAAAAAATGGAATATCAAATGCATATAAAAGAATAGAGTCGCCAGTTTCATTGCCTATTCCCTTTAAGGAGAGAAGTTCTTCTCTAAATTTGTAAGGCTTCTTTTTTATATTCTGATTGAAATTATTTGTAAAATAGTATGCAATTTCTTTAAGAGTGGAGGTTTTTTGTTTATAGAAACCTGCCGGTCTGATCAAAGATGCAATGGTATCTGAGGAAGCATTTCGAAGGCATTCCAAAGATAGACAATTATTGGTTTTTAAATTCGATATTGCTTTTTCTACATTTTTCCAATTTGTGTTCTGAGTAAGAACCGCTCCGATAATAATTTCGTCTCTGGTTTCTCCCGGCCACCAGTTTTGTTTTCCAAAAGAGGAAAGCAGAATTTCATATAATTTTATTAAGAATATCTCTTTATCCATTAAAGGCGTTTCACCCGGTCAAAATATATTTTAAGATGGGCATCAAATACCGTAGAGTAAATATCAGCCGAGTATGGTTTTTGCGGATTGTCGGGTGTATCGTATTTTACAATAGTTGAAATTCGACTGTCGTCTTTTATATAAAGGGAATCCGGATAAATTGCTTTTGGAGAATAAAACCAAGCCAAATCGGAATATTGAAGCATAATTGCTCTTGTACTATCTATTCTTACCGTTTGAGTGTCAATTAGCGGGATTGATGAAAGTATCGATGTAAAAGTGTTGCCCACGAGGTCTGCGGATTTAAGCAGATTGGCAATGGCTTCATAATCCGTTTTTCTATCGAAAGAAACATTATCACCATTAACAAAAACCGTAAAAACTTTCATTCCGAGGGGTCCGTAAATAGAGATTTTAGCGCTGTCTCTTGAAGAGATATATAATTTAAAAATTGCAGACCAGTGATATTTTCCCTCTTCGAGAGTGATTCTTCCGGTTCCCGTAAGGCCTTTAAAGTTTCTATTTTGCTCTGAAATATTTGAAAAAAAATAATCGATAGTATAATCTGAGTTTGATACCGGAGCTTTCAAAAGTCCCTTTTTTAACGGGGCACACCCAACGCTAAAAATCAAAAATAGAAACAACACTCTTTTCATGGATTTATTAAACCACAATTTAAATATACAGTCAAGGGCTCTAATCGTGCTGATGAAAAATCTAAAGTCTATTTTATAACAAATAGTTTTATCGGTCTTGCTCCGTTTCCCGTTATACTTGCGAAGTACACACCGGACTTCTCGAAATCAGCATTTCTGATAAAATATTTAGTGTTTCTGCCGTTGTATATTCCCCTGATGGAATTGCACCTTCTACCCGATACATCAACAAGATTTAGTATTTTGTCGCTTCTGTTTCCCGCAATACTCAAGACCATACCGAATTTTGTATATTTGCGTTGGATGTCGAGAGATGTATATCTATTGCTTCTGATGGATTTAACGGGAATTCCCTGGGTTTTGCCGAAGTAGAAGAGGGAGGGGTCTCCGTAGAGATTAAAATCGTAAATATTCTGTGCCGATTGCCATCCCCACCAAAAGTAGTTGTTGTAATATTTTGCAAGCGAATAATTGAGGGCATCGCCTATATTGTAATTACTGCTTACGATTCCTTCTAAAAAATGATAATCTATTGAGGCATTACCACCGTCCGTGTGTGTGTTCCATCCGATTGTATACCATGAGACTCTGTTCGCCCCCACAACACTGATGCTCGTCCATCTTAATAGGGTTCTTATAAGGTTGTTGCTATTTCCAACCCAGGCATTGTTACATGAACAGGAAAATAGGACCGAAGGATAATTGTAAATGTTTTTGGCCGAACCGGTATCTATAAAGGTTGTCCATGTCATTTCTCCGGATTCGGGAATGCTATCGCCGTCATCCGATGACCAGTATTTCCTAAATGCACCGGTTGCACTTCCGTGTGCCCACCATGTAGCAAGTCCGAAAGAATTAGAATTCCATATATTGGTTACATTTGTTTTATTGAGAGCAGCTTCGCAAGTGTATGTGGAAGGATGAATACCGGATTGTTCGTTCATACGGTAGTAATTCCATCCACCAAGGACATTCTGAAGTAAATCTTCCCCGAGAGCTCCTCCGTCCGTACGACTGTAACCATTGTTATCTTCATTGGCGTAATTGCTTATTGCTCCCATAAAAATGAAATTTTGTTTGTAATTGATATCCGTATTTCCTTCAAAGTCAAACATTCGGGTTAGAACATTAAAAACAATTGTAGAATAATCATAAGGTATTCTCCCTACTGCGATTTCGGGTATAAATTCTGTGCTATCCTGTCCATATTCTCCGAAATAACCGTCCCCATCGGCATCAAAATTACCCGTAAGTTCTGCGTAGTAAAAATCGGAAGGGGGGTTATAATCATCACCGGACCCGCTTGTGGCGTGGTTTGTGGAATCGGGGAACAGTTTTCTCATGGGAATTGAATCTACATCTCCTACTATGAGAAGCCATTTATAACCCCACTGGCTTGAAGGATATGTTGAGATGAGAAAATTCCTTATTTTTTCAGGTGTGTCTGTACCACTTACATTTGCAATAATAGAGTCAATCGCTACAACCTTACTACTCACACCAATTGATTGCTTCCAGTTTACCAATGTGTCCATGAGACTTTTTAAAGATGGAGTTGTTAAAATTAGCAAATCGCATAGGGCTTTTGTATTTTCCGAGGGAGTATAGAAATCAGCAAAATCATTCCAGTTATCGAACAGCAATTTTGCTCTGTCCTTTCCCACATTATCATTCAATAATGTTTTTTCCTTATCGGAATAGCTTACGGGGGTGTCAAATGTCACCTCATATTCTATATTTTTGTATACTCTTAATTCATGTGTAACGGGGTTGTATTGCATTGGAAATATTGAAAGACTCACGTACCTGTATTTTCTATAATAACCGTCCCCATTTAAAACAACGATATTTTCGGGGTAAAATGCATTTGTATGAAGGAATACTTTTTTCTCTGTTTTCCACTTATAAAGGTTAATTTTCCCGGAAGCGGGGGGCAAGGCAATTCTGATGTTATCCAGTTTATAGGTTGTATAATCTGCTTTTATAACCCTTACTTTAATTCGCTTTGCAAAAGGTTTGAGCAAAAGCAGGCTGTTTTTTACGGGTAAAATAGGCCTTGCCGGCTGCATGGAAAGGGAAAAATCGTCAAAAGAGAGAACACCGTTAGATATTGGTGTTCCTGTAAAACCTTTAACTTCTCGTATATATGTTTCGCCGCTTAATTCACAAATCGCAAATAAAATCACGAAAAGTGTTAATATTTTTTTCATTTTGGACCTCCTTTATAAAAGTATATTATATAAATGAAGAAAAAGCAATGTCGTTTGTATATTTTCGAGTTTGTGATGAAATGTTAAAAGCCGAGAATGTATTGGCGTTGACAATTGTTATAAAATATTGTAGTTTTCTAACATGCGTTATACGAAAATCTTTTTTATTGTTTTTGTATTATTTCTTTTAAAACTTCCCCTGAATGCAAATGGCAAAGTTCTTAAGGAAACGGGCAATGTGTGTGAATTCTCCTATTCTCCCGTTTATTCTGTGGATACATCCGGTATGTATACTTTCGTATCATTGGGAGATGGTGCTTTTGACATAGAAGAAGGAGAACCGGAGATACCGATTAAACATTTTTCTATAGCTATAGGTGAAGGAAGCGATGTTAAAATAAGAATAGTAGGTAAAAAACTGTATAAAACAATAAGAGGCTTGTTACCACCAGGTGAAAACATTGAAACGAAGGAAAGAAAATATAAAAATAAAAGGGAAACGGTATCAATGGGCATAAGAAATGTAAAAAAGGGATATGTACGGAATGTTTATACGGTGTCCTTTGATTTGTGCCCTATAGACTTTGATGAATCTTCTTTGTCGATAAGGATGTATAAGGATATTATCGTAGAAGTTGTTTCTTCAAAAGCATATATTCCTATGAGAACCGAAGATTCGTTTAGCGAGATTTATAAAAATCTCATTCTCAATTACAGAGGGATTAATAGGACAAAGAAGAGGATAAAAAGAGGTTTCGAATTATCATATCCATCAATAAAAATTAAGATGAAATCTCCTGGAATTTATGCCATTGGTTATAGGGATATACTTGCATCGGGGATCGATCCGGCGTTTTTAGATCCGCGAGATATACATGTTTATACAATAGGATTTGATATGATGAGCCTATTCGATTATATGAATGACAGTATAGTGGAGACACCTGTTTATGTTAAAGGGGAAAAAGACGGTAAGTTCAATATTGACGATTCGATATTTATTTACAACGACGGTTTGAGCGGTTTTGGTAAGAATAGTGTAATGGGAGGATACTCGGCGTATTACAATCCTTACACCGATACGACATCGTTTATTGTTGCTTTTGAAAATACTCCCGGAAAGAGAATGGAAACGGAATATGCACCTGTTGTGAACAATAGTGGAGATGCCATATTCTCGGATACATTTCATTATGAGAACGAGAATTTAAACCCTTCAACATCCGGTTATGTTTGGCTTGATACAAAACTTACGAAGGATGCAACGGAGCCGTACCGTGATTATGATTTTACATTTATGCTCGATAGCTTGAGAAGCGATTCAGGAAAGATAAAAATAAAGATGTACACAAACGGTTATTTGAACTTTGTGATATTTTTAAACGGTGCAATTATTTACGGAGACACATCGGCGACATCAACAAGAGATTATTCTTTCTATCCCAACGAGAGATTAATAGATGTAAGCAATCTGTCTTCGGGTGTTAATCGGCTTAAAATCAGATTAGTGGGAAATCAGTCCCAGAAGCACTATCTTGATTATTTCGAGGTTTACTATAATCCGATCAATCCTATTCGTATCAGTACAGACCAGTGGAACTTTATTGCAGGAGAGGGAGATGTAAGAATCCCCTTGGAAAACATTACGGAACCGCGACTTTTCGATGTAGAGAATCCCCTTGATGTAAAAGTGGTAAAAGGTTTTGATACGAAAAATGATACATTGAGATTTCACAATGATAAAAGCGGGAAGTATGTGCTAATGAAATCCCCATTGAAAGCCCCTTATATTGAGAGAGAAAATGCGGAAAATTTAAAAAATTATCCCGGTGTCGATGTACTTGTGCTAACGAAGAAGGAATTTAAAGACAATGTAGACTGGCTTCAATCTTACCACGTCGGGAATATCCCGGGTATTCAGAATGGGACTGTAAAAATTGTTACATTAAGCGACATTTACGATAATTTTAGTGCGGGAAGGACGGATGTAGCGGCTGTAAAGAAATTTTTAAACTATGCTTACGATAATTGGGTGAAAATTCCTTCTTATGTGATTTTTGTGGGCTCGGGAAGTTATGATTATAAAAATTTATTCATGTTAAGCGAACCCAAAAATCTGTTTCCCGTATTTGAAGGGGGAGTAAGTGTTGTAGAACAGGGGATACTAACGGCTAATCCCTCATATGACGATTGGTTTGCCGATTTTGATAGTAACGGTTATGCAGAGATGATTGTGGCTCGTTTGCCGATAAAAACAGCTCAAGATTTAAATAACGAAAGGGATAAAACAGAGTCATTTATAATGAATAACGGTATGTGGAAGAATCGAATGGTTTTACTAGCCGATGATGAGTACGGTGGATATAGTAATACGGACCCCAGTCATACAATAGAATGTGAAAAGATAGCATCATTGGCATCTAAGGAATACGATATTAGAAAAGTTTATTCTATGAACTATTGGGGTACACTACAAACGGCCGATCACTGGCCGTCTAACCCCGGGGACAAACCTTCTGCGAGGCTTGCAATGTTTAACGCACTAAATAAAGGTGCAGTGGGTTTCGCATTTGTCGGGCATGGGAACCTAAACACGCTTACGCACGAGCATATTATTTCCAGTCTCGGTCAATTCGACCAATTAAACAACAAGGGAATGTATCCCATTGGGGGATTTTATTCATGTAATGTGGGAAATAGTGACAGAGCCCTTTATGATTGTATTGCCGAATATATATTAAATCAGAAGGATAAAGGATTCGTAGCTTCTGTTGCGGCAACAAGAGGAACTTACGGTTCCAATAATATGTCACTTGCAAATAATTTTACCGAATACGCCTTTTCGGATAGTTTTACTACCAATAGAGAATATACACTTGGCGAAGCGGCATATCTCGCCAAACACGGCACGATGACTTCCAATATTATTTACAATCTATTCGGAGATCCTCTTTTAGTCCCACACACAAGGATTTCCGGTAGCTCTTCGGTGTTTAACGATACGATAAAAACAGGAGAAAAGGTAAATATAACGTTAAACATAGACAGTGCAGTTACGGGAAAAGCCTATGTGGAAATTCTGTCATCTGCCTATCCTGATAGCCACGATTACTACCATACATATCCCTATCATTATCTTCATTATGATATGCCCGGAGAGCCTGTTTTCAGAGGAGAGGTCAGTTTTGACAGCTCGGCAATACATGTTTCATTTGTGTACCCATATAACAACGAAATGTTGGGAGATATGGGAAGGATAATTGCATATATCGAGTCCGATACGAATACATTTCGTTTTTCCGTTGATAGCATAGATATCGTTCAAGGAGAAAAAGATACTACGGATAACGATGGTCCTGAGATTGAGATGTCTGTTAATGGCATTAAAGCGGGAGATGATACAATAACGGTAAGTAAGGATGTAGCCGTGATGGCGGTCTTGTCCGATAAAAACGGAATTGCATTGGCGGGAAATAAGCAGATAAAAGTCATGATAGACAATGATGTGAATAAAGTATATAACATTTCGGATTATTTTTCATACGATGAGAATTCTTATACAAGCGGTATTTTGAATTACAGTATTGTTTTTCCCGATACCGGTGGTATTCATAGCATAACGTTAATAGTTTACGATAATATGATGAATGTTTCGTACAAAACAGCTTATTTGAATGTTATTGGGGATGAGAATCTTTCTGTCAGAAATGTATGGAATTGGCCTAATCCAGTGAAAAATTCAACATATTTTACATTTGTTGTTTCGAGAAGTGTAAGTGCAATAATAAAGATTTTTACCATTACCGGTAAATGTATTAGAACGATGGAAATAGAAGATTTACCAGCTGGCTATAATCAAATTTATTGGGATGGAAGAGATAATAACGGGAATGAAATTGCTCAGGGATTATATTTTTATAAAATTCTCTTCAAATCGGCTGATGGTGCTCGAATCGCCGTTAAAAACAAACTGTTGGTATACAGGTGATTTATGATTTATTATATGGATGATAAAGGTGTTTTTGAAGAGCTAAAAAAAGAGATGAAGCCGGACATGCTATTTGTTGAAAAAGTATCCGAATACAGGGTTCTTTTAATAGCAGATAATATGAAAGGAGAAATCGATCTATCTCTATTTAAAAGTATCGTTTATGATTTAATCAAACACTATGGAACAATAATATTAAGTTGGCATATGACGCTTCCGGCTTTTAAGTTAGGTAAATATCCGAAAAAAGGGACAACCCCGAAAACGGTTATACGATACGGGGGAAAGATTGTCGGGATTAATCCGTTTATACAGGATTTTGTTGGCGGTATAGTAAAATCAATAGCCGACAATTTAAAGCACAGAAATAAAAAAAACGATATTATAACCATTGATTTTATAGAAAATTCAATTGACAATAAGGAATAACTGTTTTATTCTTATAGTAAGATTAAAAAGGAGATGTTATGAATTCGAAATTTTATGTCGATAAATTGATTATAATAGTAATAGTTTCCGCTCTTATTTTAGGATTACTTTTCGCTCTTCCCATCGGTGTATTCTTTGCCGGCGATATATCCGAACATCTAACCGGTTTGATAATTATAGTTGTGGGGATTTCTTTGCTGGAATCCATAGAATTTTATTTTGTTTGGAAAAGATCTTTACGCCCCATAGAACAATTTCTGCAGAATAATGATGTTGATGAGAAAACGAGACATAAAGCACTGCTATTATCTTACAATGCGCCGTCAAGAATGATGATTCTCACGATGATCCATTTTTTTATTCCGTCCATAGTAGCCGGTATAATGTTATATATGAATTACAATTGGATGTATGGTTTACGGATATTTGTGATAGGTTTTGTATTTGGAATTTATTCATTACCTGTGGTCCTTGCTTATTCCCAAAATTACCTGCAATCGGTGACAGAATCACTGTATAAAACCGGTGTGGAGTTCGAATCTATTCAGCCCAAAGTAGTTAAAATTACACTTGTTAGAAAACTGATTTTGCTGTTTATTGAAAACCTTATCATATTTTCAATAAGCGGTTACCTGATAAACAGAAGTATTATTCCAATGATACTAACTGTTATTTTTGCCACATTTGTAAATTCAATAGTACTTATCTCCTATACGAAGCAGTTGAAACATCTCATGGATAATGTTAATAGGATAATAGAATCCGGTAAAATAAATGAAAAAATTCATATTTATGTGAATGATGAAACGGCAGGAATAATATCTCTTTTTAATAATCTGGTGGATATGCTTTTAAAAATGATCAATAAAATGATAAAGGATGCCGACAAACTGGCGGGAATGGCGGATAATCTTTCAAGCAGCACAGAGGAGATGAATGCATCCGTTGAAGAAATATCTGCAACGGTGCAGGAAATAGCGAGAGGAGCAGCGGAACAAGCTGAAGATACCGTAAAGATGAACGAAACATCCGAAGAACTTTCGGAAATTTCGGAAAATATCGTTTCTCAAGTTAAGAGGGCGAATATTTCGGCTATAAAGGCTAAAAATGCATCAATCAAGGGTAGAGAAACTTCCAATAACACGAAAGAAGCGATGGACTTAATTTATTCCGGTTCTAATGAAAGTCAGAACAGGATCGAGCAATTGAAGAACCGCTCGGAAGAGATTGATGAGATAATAGATGTAATTAAAAATATTACAAATCAAACCGATTTACTCGCACTGAACGCTTCCATTGAAGCAGCGAGAGTGGGAGAATACGGGGCGGGGTTTGCTGTTGTAGCGGAAGAAATCAGAAATCTTGCCAACAGTTCACAAGAATCAACTGAAAAGATAAGCAAACTTATAAGTGATATAAAAGCGGATGTAGAACAGGTTGTGGAAAGTATGGATAAAGTTTCGCAGTATGTGGAAGAGGGAAAGAAAAACGTTGATTTATCTAAGGAGAATTTTGTAGAAATCGAGAAAAATGTTACGATAACGGAAGATATGATAAAAGAGGTCACTGAATCCATAGAGAAACAGAATGATCTGATTGTTAGCCTTGCAGAGAAGAATAAGAGTCTTTCCGAAATTTCCAATGAAACGGCTGCAAGTACTGAAGAGACTTCCGCATCTCTTGAAGAACAGATGGCATCGATGCAGGAGATCAGCGCTTCTGCTGCTGAATTACATAAATTAGCACAGGACCTTAGAAATCTCGAACAACTATTTTCAGAGGAAAAAGATGAAGCGAAACAACAATAATGATATCGAGAAGATAAACGAACTACTTGTTGAGACGGAAGAAACACAGGATAAGAATGAGTTTAAATATATTTCATTTTCCATAGATGAGGAAAAATACGGAATAGAAGTCGAGAGGATATTGAAAATCGTTCAAAAGCAAGATATAACAAAAATTCCCGACTTGCCAACATTTGTTATGGGTATTATGCAAATGCAGAACAGGGTGATTCCCATTGTTTCTTTGACGGATAGGTTCGGATTGGAAGGAAACGGGACAGAGGGGTCGGTAATTATCGTTTCCATACAGGGGCAGGAAATCGGGCTTATGGTAGATAAAATTGAAGGGATTAAAGGGATTAACAGAGAGAATATTGTTGATGTCCCTAAAATATTCATAAAGAGAGGTATAAGCTACTTTGCAGGTATAGGCATATTAGAGGACAGCAATATTGTCACATTTCTTGATACGGATAAGATTCTAAAAGAGGAAGAGATAAAGCAAATTGAGAACATTAAACAGGAAAACAATTGATAGATACCTATTTTTCAAAATATCTAATGTAAATTTGTGTGTTTCAATATTGGATTTTCAATCGGTTATAAATATAGACAACAGTAAGAATAAAGTTACAATTTATAAACATAAACGATACAATATAAGAGATTTGGCCGAGATTTTAAAAATAGATGTAAAAGAAAAATCATTATACGGGATTACGAGAGAGAAGGATGTGTACCTTGTTTATAGTATTTTATCCGTGGCATTGCCGGAGAAAATTATTCCCTTCAATCAGAGGATAACAGGTAGAAAATTGTATAAAAATTATATTTTTTTTAAAGGAAATGTCTATTTGCAGATAGACATGGAAAGAATATGAAAAAATTTTCCTATACTATTGCCACATTTTTCTATATAGGTAGATTTCCATTTGGTCCCGGTACTTTGGCAAGCTTTATTTCATTACCGATTTTTTATTTAATACTCAAGAAAATTCTGCTATATATTATTCTTTTGACAGTGATTATAATCGTCGGTGTTTTATCTTCCCGTTCCGTGGCGATGGAAAGCAAGGACAATGATCCTTCTTATGTTGTTATCGATGAAGTGGCCGGAATGGGAGTTTCTCTTTTATTCGCTCCTCAAAATATACTGTACATTGCGGTTGCATTTATTTTATTCAGAATACTTGATATTTTTAAACTACCTTTTATAAAAAAAGTGGAACATATAGGTAACGGTATAGGTATAATGCTTGATGACATACTATCAGGAGCAATTACATTGATTATAATGGTCATTGTTCACAGGTTCGGTATTGTATGAGAGTATCCATATTGACTATTGGCAACGAGATATTATCGGGGAGAATTGTTAATACGAATGCAAGCTTTATTGCATCAAGGTTATATGAAACGGGATTGGATATCGTGCACATATTAACGGTAGCGGATAAAGCGGATGAGATTAAAAAGGCTCTGGATTACTTGATAAACGACAGTGATATTATCATAACAACGGGTGGATTGGGACCTACAAGCGATGATGTTACGAAAAAGGTGATAACAGAATATTTCGGAAAGAAGTTATACCTTGAAGAAGAAATTGCAAAATATCTGTCCGATTATTTAAAAAAGAATATAGATGATAAAAATTTGCGTTCTCAGGCATTAATTCCTACCGAATCCTATTATTTTATAAATAAAGTGGGAACCGCTCCCGGTATTTTGGTGGAAAACGGGAATATAAAGCTTTTCATGTTACCGGGTGTTCCCATGGAGATGAAATACCTGTTCAGCGAATGGATAATCCCTTATTTGAAAAAAAATTTCAGAGTAGATGCGAATATAGTATACAATTTTCGAACATCAACAATCCCCGAGGTTGAAATATTTGAGAAACTGAGCGGTAAAGTAGACAAGAACGATATGTCTTACTTGGGATTTTATCCCTCTTATGGAGTGGTGGATATCAGAATTTCCGGGAAAAGGTCGGACAGAGAGAAATTAGAAGAATTGAGGGATTTGGTTAAAACAGAATTTAAAGATTTCATATTTGAAGAAGGTTCTCGTAAACTCGAGGAGGTATTGGGAGAGTTATTGAAGAAAGAGGGACTTACGCTTGCGGTAGCGGAGTCGTTGACAGGTGGATTGATAGGCAAAAAACTAACTGATATACCGGGAAGCTCACTCTATTTTCTGGGTGGAGCAGTAACATATAGTAATTATGCCAAAATGAAAATCCTCGGTGTGAGAGAAGAGTCTATTAAGCGTTTCGGAGCGGTTAGTAAAGAAACATGTGAAGATATGTTAAAAGGAGTTCGAGAGGTCTTTAATTCGGATTGTTCAATAGCGGTTACAGGCATAGCGGGGCCATCCGGCGGAACGGATAAAAAACCGGTAGGCCTTGTTTATATAGGGGGAAGCATGTTTGACAAATTTGTAATAAAAAGGTATACTTTCCCAGGTAATAGAGATATGATTAGAGAGAGAACGTGTAATTATTCCTTGTTTTTATTGTTAAAATTGTTGGAGTCAAATAAATGAAAAGAATATTTATTGCGGTTGATGTCGAAGAAGAACTCAAGCGCTATCTTGAAAATTTGATTGGTGAGATAGACAGTCTTAACATTCCGAATATAAGGTTGGTTAAACCAAAAAATATACACATAACATTGAAATTTTTAGGGGAGGTAGAAGATGATAGGGTTAATGAAATAATAGAAGCATTAACAGGAATTGATAAAAGGTTTCAAATGAATGTTTCGAAGATTCTCAATGTGGGGGCATTCCCCAACATAAAAAAACCTCACGTACTATGGCTTGGAATTGACGATGGGAAAGAGCAGTTTTCAAAGATGGCGGATTTCATTGATAATTCATTGAGTATTTACGGTTTTGCAAAAAATAACAGGCCCTTTTCTCCGCATCTCACACTCGGGAGGTTCAAGAAACCGATTTCCAATTTACGTTCTTATGTAGAAAAATTAAATATTCCCGACATTGAATTTGGAATAAATAGAATAACAATTTACGAGAGTAAGTTATTTCAAACGGGACCTGTTTATACAGAGATAAAGCACTTCACCTTAAAGAGGAGGAATAATGGCAAACAAAAAAAGTGATAATAATGAACTAAAGGGAAAGGAAAAGGCAATAGATATAGCCTTGAAGCAAATAGAAAAGGAGTATGGTAAGGGAGCTGTTATGCGTATGGGAGGAGATTCTCCTCTTGATGAGATTGGTGTCATTCCAACAGGCTCCATATCGTTGGATGCAGCACTTGGTATTGGTGGTATTCCAAGGGGAAGAGTAATAGAGATTTACGGAGCGGAATCGTCGGGAAAAACAACGCTTGCACTCCACATGATTGCGGAAGCTCAGAAACTTGGTGGGGTTGCCGTATTCATAGATGCCGAACATGCCCTTGATCCTGTTTATGCAAAAAAGCTGGGAGTTGATATTGATAATTTGTACATATCACAACCGGATACCGGTGAACAAGCTCTGGAAATTGCCGAGACATTAATAAGGAGTGGAGGAATTGATATTGTGGTAATAGATTCGGTTGCTGCCCTTGTACCCAAAGCGGAGATAGAAGGGGAAATGGGTGATTCACATATGGGGTTACAGGCACGACTTATGTCACAGGCATTAAGAAAACTGACTTCTGTTATTAGTAAATCCAACACAGCGGCTGTTTTTATAAATCAGGTACGCTATAAAATCGGTGTCATGTTCGGGAATCCTATGACTACTCCCGGTGGGCTTGCATTGAAATTTCACTCATCTGTCAGATTGGAAGTGAAACGAATCGGCACAATAAAGAAAGGTGATGTCGCTGTTGGGAATAATGTTCTTGTGAAAGTTGTAAAAAATAAAGTTGCACCTCCGTTCAAAGAAGCGAATTTTGATTTATTGTATAATCAGGGTATTTCAAAATACGGTGAGATTCTGGCTCTCGGGACGAATTTTGGGATAATAGACAAATTAGGTACCTGGTATTCCTATAAAGGGGATAAGATGGGGCAAGGAAAGGATAATGCAATGGAATACCTGAGAAACAACCCGGAGGCATTCAATGAAATTGAACATGAGATTAGAGTTAAATTGGGGTTGCTAAAGGATAAAAAAACAGAGAAATGAAATCGGATGACGACATAAAGGGCAGATTGAAATCTGCCCTCTCTTACTGTTATAAAATATTGAATTATAAACCGTATACAGAATTTGAAATAGCCCAAAAGATAGGGAAAAAATTCGGTGATGATGTGGTTGATCAAACATTGGAAAAACTCAAAAAAGCTCGTTTGGTTGATGATAGGCTATATGTAAAGTTGTGGGTGAATAGTAGAATAAATTCGCATCCCGAAGGAATAATCGTGATGAAATACAAATTGAAGCAGAAAGGAATCCCAAATAGTATTGTAGAAGAGTATTTTTCTCTTAATGAAATAGATGAAAAAGAGATGATCAGAAGTGTAATAGAGAAGAAACTGAAACATTACAATGGAGATAAAAATAAAATGTATAAATATCTATTGGGAAGAGGCTTTAATTCGGAAAATATATCATTGATTCTCAAGGATTTTTAGTATCCAGCATTTTTTCTATAAGATTACCTATAATCATTATTAATTGGGGAAAAAAATCCCATATTACATTTCGGACCGGAGTAAGTTGTCTGCGCGCAATGAGTTCGATGACTCCTATTTCCTTATCTTTGTATAAAATCGGTATGTCTATAAAGGAGATTGGTTCTCTTCCGCTGATTTTATTAAAGCGAGTGTCTGCAACAGGATCTTTTACAAAAACAATTTTTTTAAGTTGAAATGCTGTTCCCGGGGTATCTTCGCCTATCAAAAATTCTTTTTTTGGTTTTAATTCTTTCGGGCAATCTCCTAATGTATGAAATAAAACGAGTTTTTCATTTTGAAATAGGAAGGTCTGGGCATATGAAAGATCAACATAATACATAATATCATTCATTATTCGAGCAAAGGCGGTTTTTGGGTCATTCTCGTCAAAATAAGTAGAAATGGCACTCTTTATCAAATTTAAATAGACATTGTAATTTTTTATTAAATTTGCAGTTTTTTCCTCGGAAGTTATATCTCTTATTGTACCTATAATGTATTTTAAATCTCTATGGAATGTAATCTCGATAATTTTATCTTTGTAATCAATTTTCAAACTCTTGTAATTACTTTCGTAAAGTTTCTCGTATACGTTGAAAATTGCAATGCTGTTATTTTTACCGAACAATGTTTCATTATATATACCATCAAGGGAAGAGATTTTGAAAAGGGAAAAGAAGGACCTATTTGCATAGAGGAGTTTACCTTCAATGTCTGTAACAAACAGCGGAATGGAAAGAACGTTACATAGATCTTCCTTTCTGGGATTAAAACCGGGAAATTTTTTATATTTAGTCATACATTGTTTATAATATGAAAAATTCATAATGTCAATGTAAAGCAAGTATATGTTGGTAAATAGGTATGGACATATTAACCGGCAAGAATGAGATTCCGAAACAAGTTCGGAATGACAGCATTAATTGGCTGATAATACCCTAATAAGAGGGAATAATCAATGTATGTTATTCTGAATAATACCCCAAATCAGCTTAGGTTTAATACATCTCGTTTGTCTTCCCGGGGCTTGTGC
>QNBC01000017.1 GCA_003641665.1 candidate division TA06 bacterium | reverse complement strand
TTTATAACTTTATTAAGGAGGTGCCGTGTGCATAAACTGAAGTTTGTTTTATTATTGGTATTAATACCAATAATAAAACAAACTTCAGTTTATGCACACGGCACCTCCTTAATAAAGTTATAAAATCCTTCAATTTTATAATAAACATAAAGTGTCCAAAAAGTGTCCAAAAAAAATGGTCCTTTCATAAAAATGAAAGGACCATACCTGTCAAATGCTAGTTTCTATATTTTTTTATGACAAAACCACCAATCAAAACATTCAAATTCGCCTTTTTCAGCCGATTTTAACCTTTCATTCGCCGTTTTTTCATCACTTGCAGGTGAAATTATAACATGGTCTTTTACCAACTCATTATTAGGCCAATTTGCCGGCATAGCGACTCCTTCCCTATCCGAAATCTTAAAAGCTTTGATCATTCTTACAAATTCATCCATGTTTCTTCCCAATTCCTGAGGATAATACATTATTGCACGAATTACTCCTTTTGGATCAACAATAAATACAGCTCTAACGGTATTTGTTCCCTTTGCAGGATGAATTATTCCAAGTTTTTTTGCAACTGCACCGGTATCATCTGCGATTATCGGAAATTTGATTTCAACATTAAGATTCTCTTTTATCCACTGTACCCATTTAATATGAGAAAACACCTGGTCTATACTCAATCCGATAAGTTCTGTGTCCAACTCTTTAAATTCATCATATCTCTCTTGAAATGCTACAAATTCAGTCGTGCAAACAGGTGTAAAATCAGCAGGATGACTGAACAGTATGAACCACTTCCCTTTGTAATCGCCTGGAATACTAATTTTTCCATGCGTTGTTTGAACCGTTAAATCCGGCATTTTCTCGCCTATTAAAGGCATTTTGGTTTCAATATCTTCCATAGAAACCTCCTTTTTGTTTAGATTACTTTCCCCTTTAAAAGTAAATAATGCAATCTTTCCTCATCGATAATCCTGTCTATTTTTTCACTGAAAGATTCGGGAACGATGTTCTTCATATCCATATAAAACATGATGGAATCGAGTTCCGAACGAATAGCCATCTGCAAAGCATCATTCATATTCTTTATCCCTTTAATTTTTTTGTCCAACTGATCTGTGGGAAAAATAATATCGTAAATATAGGCTTTCAAATAATCGTAATATTCCGGGTTCAAAGATTCAAAATCAATCGTTTTCCGATCTCCCATCATTTTAATAAAAGTGTTCTTGTGCTCTACTTCCTGCTTTGCCAAATTGTCAAAAAACTCAGCAAGTTCATCATTCCCCTCTTTTTCAAACTTTTCTGCGAATTTACTGTAGGTGTATTCCCCGTTCTCTTCTATTCTAACTGCAAATTCCAGTATTTCATCTGGTGTAAAATTTTTCATAATTATATCCTACAAATTACAATCTATTACATGTTTCGCTGCTACTTCATCGATGAGCTTATCTAACTTTTTGTAATCATCATCCCGCGGAAGCCCTTTTATCAAAACAGGTTCAAACAGGTCTACTTTAAGATTAGGGATCACCGATTTTATTTGCTCGACCATATTCCCTCCCCATCCGTAAGAACCTACAATAGCTGCATTTTTTACTTTGGGTCTCAATGCATTTGCCAGATGAGCAACGGAGATCATACCAGGATGTGCTCCTGCAAGAACCATAGGGCTTGCCAAAATAATCGTGCAAGCATCAACCATAGCTATTGCAATCTGACCTATATCAGCTGTTAAAACATTAAACGGCTTAACCTCGATTCCTTTTGCTATAAGAGAATCTATCAAATGCTCTGCAATTTTTTCTGTACTTCCGTGCATTGAGATATAGAGTAATAAAACAACATTCTTTACATCATCCGATACCCATTCTTTATATGCATTGATAATCAATTTCGGGTTTTTATACACGGGACCATGGCTCGGAGCAATCATATTCAACTCGTACTGATTCACTTTTTCAACATTCCTTGCGACCATTTTTCTAAATGGCATCATAATTTCCGCATAGTATCTTTTTGCATCCATTAGCGTTTTCGCTTCATCAACCACAAATGTATCACTCGTAGCATAGTGAGAACCGAAGAAATCACAACTGAAGAGTATTTTATCCTCCTTCAAGTAAGTTGACATCGTTTCCGGCCAATGAACCCAAGGGGTTAAAATAAACTTAAGAGTTTTATCGCCGAGTGATATTTCTTCTCCATCCTCAATGACTATAAAATCTTCATCCTTTACATGAAGAAGGTCTATTAACATCCCTTTACATTTTGTATTTGTCACTACTTTAGCTCCGGGAAACATATTTAGAATCGCTGGAATATAGCCCGAATGGTCCTGTTCTGCATGATTTGCTATTATATAATCCAGTCTTTCTATACCGAGATTCTTCAAATTTTCTTTCAACAAGTGTCCCTTTGTTTCATCCACAGTGTCTATGAGTGCAATCTTTTCACTCCCCTTAATTACATACGAATTATAAGTTGTTCCGTCAGGTAACGGAATCAAGGAATCAAAAATCTCTCTATCCCAATGTTCTACACCCACATTAATTACATTTTCTACAATCTTCTTAATTGCCATGTCTACCATCTCCTTTTTTTAAACATTCTTTACAAATACCAAATAAATAAACATTGTATTTTTCTATTCTATTGCCGTCAATTTCTTTCTTTTCAAAAATTTCACAATTCATATCATAATCATATATTTTACCACAAATTTTACACTTAAAATGTACATGCGGTGATATGTTCATATCATATCTAATTACATTTTCATCGATAAGTAGTTCTATTAATATTCCTTTCTTCACCAATTCTTTCAGCGTATTGTAAACAGTTGTTTTGGACAGCGTCGGGATTTCGAACTTTATTGCATTGTAAATCATATCCACAGTTGGATGATTCCTGTTCTTAACTATATATTCCAGAATCTTCATTCGCTGAATTGACGGTTTAATACCTTGTTGAGTCAACATTTCCTTAATATCACTAATCGTATAATTTTTATACTTCATTTAAATATCTCTCCTTTGGCAATATACCAAAATAATAAATCCATGTGTTCCAAAGGAATAGCAATTTCTTCGGAAAATCGAGCAAACTTAGTTTCAATTTCATAATATTTGGTTTTGGAGAGATTTCCGGGAATCTCCTTTATAACGCCGTATTTCTCAAGATTTCTTAAAATATGTCTGTCTAAAATGGCAACTTTATTTCCCTTTCCGATATTCCTTAAAAAATGAGATGCTTCTTTATACCCGAAACCTTTTATATCCTCCACCAACCATTCTCTGGCTAAAAATACATCATCAAACTCTTCGAGTCTATCTTTAAGCCTTTTATTTCCACTAAAAAAAGATTCTCGAGCTGATATGATATACTTTCCTTTCTTGATTTTAAATCTCACTCTATTAAGAGCATTGGTTATTATTTCTCTATCACCATAAAACAGTGTTTCATTGTCATACATATCACAAATAGTTTCCCAGCAGTAGCGTGCATTGGATTGAGGCGTGAGTAAACAAAAAGCAAGTTCGGCAAACAACCTCTTATCGTCACCGTTTTTATAAACATTTCGAAAATCCTCTATTCTTGTTTCAATAAACGGTTTGATGTTTTCATAAATCTCTACCAATTCTTTAACATCATTGCGATAAGACTCCCCGATACCTTCAGTAATGGTATCGGGGAATTTATTTAATAATTTTCGCATATTAGTTCAAAATATGATTGCGGATGATCGCAGGCGGGACATTTCTTCGGTGGTTCCGTACCTTCGTATATAAAACCGCAGTTTCTACAATGCCATAACATTTTTTTGTCTCTTTTGAATACCTTCCCTTCCTCTATATTTCTGCTAAGCGCTTTAAATCTCTTTTCGTGATACTCTTCCGCTTTTCCGATATTTCTGAATACAGCTGCTATTTCGTGAAAACCTTCTTCATCTGCTATTTTTGCAAATTTAGGGTACATTTCACTGTTTTCGTAGTGTTCTCCTGCTGCCGCCGCCTTTAAATTGTCAAGAGTTGAACCTATGATACCTGCGGGAAACGATGCTTGAATCTGGACTTCGCCGCCTTCAAGAAATTTGAATAATCTTTTGGCATGCTCTTTTTCATTTTCAGCTGTTTCTATAAAAATAGCTTCTATCTGCTTATATCCTTCCTTTCTCGCCTGACTTGCAAAATATGTATATCTGTTGCGAGCCTGTGATTCCCCTGCAAATGACGCCAATAAATTCTTTTCTGTTTGTGAACCTTTCAAATTCATTCTATACCTCCTTTGTAGGTGGTGTAAATACTCTTGTCCCAAGCTCTTTATCTAGCATAAACATACCATTACCTCTATCGCCTACCAGTTTTATCTTATCAATTATTTCTTTATCATTACTTTCTTCCTCAACCTGTTCCGCTATGTACCATTGCAGAAAATTAGTGGTCATATGATCCTTTTCCTCAATAGAAAGATCTATCAAATTATTGATCAATGATGTGACTTTCTCTTCGTGTTTTAACGTATCTTCCATAACTTCAAGGGGAGACCCCCATACGGTTTTCGGTTGTTCAATTGTTTTAAGAAACACCCTACCGCCTCTTTCATTAATATAATCAACGAATTTGAAAGCATGGTATTGCTCTTCCTGAAATTGAACATTCATCCAATTTGCAAAACCCTTAAGTCCAATGGATTCAAAATATTGTGCCATCGACAAGTAAAGATATGCCGAGTAAAGCTCCGCGTTAATCTGAGCGTTTATGGCGTCTTCAAGCCTTTTGCTTAACATTCCCGCCTCCTATGATTTCCATAAACCGTGAATACTGCAGTATTCTCTTGCAATAATATCATTTCCTTTAACGGGGAAAAATGCTTCCGGTTTGTCTCCGGGTTTCAAATACTGTTTATAACTTTTACCATCTACTATAATTTCTATCCATTCTATATAATGTTTCTCTTCCATTGGATGGGGTACTGAACCTACTTTTACCTTTATACCACCTTCTACCTCTTCAATAACCGGAACATGTTTTTCAGTAGCGGAATCAGCCGTTTTTTCTTCCAATTTCACCATAGGTTGCCCACAACAAACCAGCACTCCTACCGCTTCATGTGTTACTTCAACAATATTTCCACATATTTCGCATTTGTAAATTTCCAGTTTTTTTGTCATACTAAACTCCTTTTTAATCGATTTTTTCAAATTGTTCTTTTCCGACACCACAAACCGGACATATCCAATCATCCGGCAATTTTTCAAATGGTGTTCCTGCCGGTATACTGTTTTCCGCATCACCCTTATCGGGATCGTAAATGTAACCACATATTGTACATCTGTATTTTGCCATAGTGCTTCCTCCTTTTACGGCTTTCTTTTTTTCTTCTATAAACGTAGGTGCAGTCCTCGGTGATTTTCCTTTTATAACATTGTGGTAATAATCGTATGTTAGAGTTTCCTTATCATTAAATACATCTCCCTCTGTTACAAGTCCTGTAAATAGAGAATGACTACCCAAATCCATTTCTTTGACCAATTTGCATTCAATATACCCATTGGTTTTGTCAATAAGAATCGGAGCTCCATTTTCACCTGTCTTAAAATCGTAATCTTTGAATTTATCGATTTCACGACCGGATTTAAAACCAAAATTGCCAATTAATTTCATATCGGCTTCTTTTGTCAGTATTGAAACAGTGAAAACTTTACTTGATTCAATAAAATCATGAGTGAGGTTCTTTTTATTAATGGCAATTGCTATCCGTGCCGGCTCTGAGGTAACTTGAAAAACCGTATTTGCTATCTGTCCGTTTATTTTATCACCATCTATGGATGATATCATATAAAGGCCGTAACTTACTTTGTGAAGAATCAAATTGTTCATTTTAAAACTCCTTTCAAGTTTATAATTATTACAACTATATAATAACAACAATATTGAAATATGTCAAGTGATATTATTTAAAAGCAAACTTCTCTATTCCGTCCCATTCATGAGATGGGGGGTTTTTAATGTATTTCTCGCATCTACCGATATACAGATAGGATACATAATCACCGGTTTCTTCAAATATCGTTTTAAAGATATTTATTGCTTTTTCAAATTCTCTCTTATAGTACATTTTAATCCCCTCGGCATATTTTTCAAGTAGAATTTCATCAAATCGGGTTAACAATTCGATAGGTTGATAAATGCTGATCGGTTCGCTTTTTCCCTTCACTATTATTTTATCTATGAATCTGAACAGAGCTTCTTTTCCTATGAACTTAACCGTTGTCTCACTGCATATGAGGTATGTTTTATAAAATTTGTTAATGGATTCCAGTCGCGAGCCGAGGTTAACACTATCTCCCATAACCGTGTAGTTTAACCTGGTTTTTGTTCCGAGATTCCCGATTAGCATCTCCCCTGAATTGATTCCAACCCTCGTTTTGATTTGCGGAATATTAAACTTTTTACTGAGCTCGTCAATTTTATCCTGAGCTTTAACTATACTTATGCCTGCCTTCACAGCTGAATAAGCATGATTCTCAAGCTCTAAAGGAGCACCGAACACAGACATTACTGCATCTCCCTCATATTTATCAATCATCCCTCCGTTCTGAATAATTATGTCGGTAACTATTGAGAGATATTCATTTAAAATTTCCGTCACCAATGTCGGCTCTAAATGTTCCGAAATAGTGGTAAATCCTTCTATATCGGTAAACAGAACGGTAAGTATCTCCATCTCTCCTGCCAGATGCACAAGCTCCGGTTGTCTTATCAGTTTATTAACTACATCTTTGGATACATAGTATTGAAATAACCTTTTTATCACCATACGCTCTTTTCTCAACTCAATCGATAGAAAGATAAGATTAAAAAGGTATATGGAAATTAAAAATATACTTATTCCCACAGGAAAAAGATTCGCCTTTAATTGGACGAAAGTATAAAAAGATAGAGCAAACAGCAAAATAAGCAATATGACAAATGAAAGAGATCCCAGCAAAATATTTTTTTTCTCGAAAAATTTTATTACAATCAACCCCATAATAATCATAATAAGCAATCGTAAAATTATATTAATCGATGAGATATGTCTCTCATACAGCAGGTTTAAAAGAGCAGAAGCATGATATTCCACACCGCTAATCAACCCCTTGTTTCTATTTATTGTCTGGTAATAGCAAGGCACATAATCGTGAAGCTCCATTAGAGAGGCTCCTACAAACACAATCTTATTTTTAAATACACCGTCTTTTAAATATTCATAAAATGCATCAACATCAAAACTCACATTGGTTTCGGGAATCTGGAAAGTGGAATCATCTATTACAGACCAAAACGAATATGTAGGGAAAAATCCATGCGCTCCGGGGGGGATAACATAAAACAAATTCGAATTATCTCTACTATCATCCTTACGGATATTGAGAAAAGCGGAGTAAGCAAGGCTGTGGATCATAACCTTGTTAAATGTGAAACGTTTGAAATAGTGTCTGACTATGCCGTCCGGATCATAAGGAATGTTCACAAGGCCTATCGCTTTAGAAGCCTTCTTCAATACGGAAATTGGCTCAATCAACGATTTATATTTAACTCCACCTTCTTCATAATACGAAATTTTGGATGCCAAAAATACATTTCCGCTCTTTTTAATCTCCCTGGCAAACCGTATATCTTGCAAACTATCGGACGGTATATCGAATTCAATATCAAATACAATCTCTTTAGCTCCGGCTCTTCTCAGATTTCTCACAAGTCTCGCATAGTAATCTCTTGGCCATGGAAAACGCTTCTGTAGCATCTGATATGAATTGTCGTCAATATCAACTATAACGATATCCGTATCGTCTACGGGATGCACCTTGTTCAAAATATCACTTTCAATATCCATTGTTTTAAATTCAATAATTTGAACAAAAGTAATTTTAATGCTTAAAATTGCCAATAACAAGAACAGAGGGATTAAAATAATATTGATACGCCAGAGTTTTTTATTAAAAGGCATAGGAAATTTTCACATATGTTTTATACATGGTATAGTTGCTACCAGCGGTAAAATTTTTCTGAAAATAGATTCCCAAAGAAGGAGTGAATCTTTTCCATTTATATGAGACGTCAGCATTATCAATAGCATAAATAGCATTTTGAACATCATAATATCCGAGATAGTTATTAATCAAAAATCCTTTTATCCCATACTGTGTATTCAAAGAAAGAGCATATTGTATACCATTGATCTGAGAAAACCCCAATTGAAACCCGGGAGAAAATAAAATACCGACAACCGGGGGTAATTTCCCGTAAAGATTCATTGAAGTGACAATATCATCCGTTCCTGTATTAATTTCATCCTTATATCTTGAAAGAGAAAGAATTGCAGTAATTGATGTAATCTTTTGTAATCTAAAATGATCTCCGAGGGTAAGGTAGTAGTTCACATTATCCTCGCTTAATGTGCCGAAATAGTATGCTTTGGAACTTGTATAAATAAAATTTGTAAATAAATAACCTGCATTTAACAACTTTGACAGGTATATATTGATGCTTTTAATGTCTTGATTCTCGGGATATCTGAATTCAAAATTACCGGTTAATGTAAATCCTTTAAAAAAGAAACTACTATAATATCTTATTCCCTGTTCAAAATTGTTTTGCCTATCAAAAAGAGTGTTGATGTACCCGCTCCCTTTCCTGAAATATTCCAATTTGGTATTCCCGAAACTACTGTTAAATTCTACTCCGGAAATTGTGGAAAGAAACGGCAAATTAGAAACGGAAAGAGGAATTGTACTGGTATTCAAACGGAAAAATCCTATTTTGTAGTCGAAGATCGAATCATTTACATTACTGTTTAGTGTTGTGAGAGATACTGAATTGGACGAATATAATTTAATGAATTTAATCGGTATGCTAAGGGCAAAGTTCAAAACAACATTTTCCATTGGTGATATGCCGATTTTTATTGAATTGGAATCATCCCTGTTGTATAAACCTCCTAATTTTACAATGGAGTTGTTAAGAATAATCCCCGTACTTATTTCCCTATAAGAGCCAAATGTTGTATCCGTACCATTTACGCTCCCCTCTCTTACGCTGTTTTGAGAACCATGAAATATATAAAAATCCCCTAACGACACATCAAAACCCCTGAATGATAAACTGTTAACAAAATTAGAGATAAACTTACTGGAATAATCACCAATATCAGCGGAAAAAATCCCATTTTCAAAACTCAAATAAAACATATTACGATATGCGTTATGCATTCTCATATTATACCCTGCCGATGCCATATTTTGCCCGACGATAAATCTTACATTTGAGATTGAATAACCATTAAATGTCGTAGTATCCTGATTCGAATAGGCAGAGCTGTCACCGGAAAATCCGGTATAGGAAAATTTATCGGATGAATAGCCTGAAAAATGAAATTTTCGTTGCGATTTAATATAAAAAATGTGAGATGCAATCAATTCGCCATCCGTATACAATTCTATCTTATGACCCCCACCGACCAAATTCCCGGTTTCATAAACATATAAAATCTTGTCAGGATTTTGAATTTCTTTGAATAGCGTCCCATCAATATATATTTTTATATCCTCTATATCCTCATTCTGTGCGTTAAACAGACTAACGGTAACAAGCACACGATTTTCCTCAAATGTCGAATTATCATCGGGATCGAGCAGTAAGATGCCACTTATTCTCCTATTCACTTTTACGGAGAATGGCTGTAAGCTTGAACCGAAATTAATATTTGAACCGTTTTCATATTCCAGATAATAGTATAAGAATCTTACATCTATCGGGACACTGTAATCGTAAGTAAATTTATTCCCGATTTTCTCCATTTTATACTTGATATAATTCGATGAAAAGTCTGTCTTTATATACAAATTCATAACTCCCGATGAATCCGAATCTATAACATTTGCCTCAAATTTTATAATATTCCCCGCTTTCGCTTCGAGAACGGGTATATGATCTATAATTGCCGAATATACCGCATTTGAGGTAATCAAAATAAATATGATCAATAATAAAATGTTTCTACTTACCTTCATAATCTATGGTAATTTTTCGTTTAACATCTCTTGCATCCATGAATTCAATCTCCAACTCGTTATTTTTAACCACACCTCCGCTTTTTACAACAGGCATCCGCCCTTTAAAGCAGAAGGCACTCTCCCCTTTATGTACTAAAACGGAACCCTGGTTGTTAAATAGCACAACAACACCTTTATACATCATTAAGGATAACGAATCATTTACAAATCTCATCCCAAATTCAGTTCCTTTTATAGATGCCGTTGCAACAGGTGTTGCAATGCTAAATGCTCCCTCCTTTCCTTTTTTTATACTTGCTACAATATCTCCCACCTTCAGAAACAACCTTTTTGCAATTCGTCCGTTTTTGATTTTTCCTTGGATTTTAATCGTGGAATTTTCCTTTATGGCCACTATATCACCTTTATCTATAAATTTGACAACAGCCAGTCCTTTTTTCCCAACCTTAATTACATCTCCGTTAATCACTTTGTAGCCCGAAGTGATTTTATCCCAATTTTCCCCATTCTGAACAGTTACATTACCTCGGACTTTCAATACGTACGCTATAACTTTCTTCGCACCATCACCATACATAGTAATAAAAACAAGAGAGAGTAAAAGTATTACGGATATTTTTCTCTTCATCTCACCACCTCTATTTCTTTTATCTGATTTTTATTTATTTTTTTAAGTATATAAAGTAAATCCAACAAAGAAATTTCTTTTCCGTTCAACTTTGCTCCGGTTACTTTACAGTTTTTTGAAATAGCACCTCTCCCGGCGACCCGTTTGATTTCCCCAATCAGTATATTGTTGTCCACTTCAGCAGTCCCCATATATCTGAAAAAACTTGGCTCGCTTTTTACCTGGTGTCCTCCGTTGCTTGTTATTATATAACTGCTCACCTGCCAAATATAAACCTGCCCCTTTTCCAGAGGTGGTGCATCAGGAGGGTATTCCAGACTTTTCTTGCTTATATTGTCTTTTTCATAAATGGGATTAGTCAAAATATTAATCCCTGAAACAGCTCCTCTATTGTACTTATAAAGATAAAAATTGTAATTCATATCTGTTCTTGAGTTCCATATAAAACGTAAATTCGATGAATTAACCGAGTGAATATTTTGTCTATCTGTCCCTCCCGGAAAAACAGGTGTTATAATTATCGAGTTTATTACATTGAAATTTTCGCTCCATTGCGATAGATCCGCGTTGTTCGGAGCAAGCACATGCACGGAAATAGTATACACATCTTCCGGTAATCTGCCGGCAGCGGCAGTTTCCGTTATCAATTCTTCAATATCCGAATTAATTTGAATTTCATTCATCGTAATATTTTTATCATTGTTATTGAGGGAAGTATTTACAAGAGTCCATGTCTCAAGTGGATTTAGTGTAAATTGATTTGTTGTCATTACCGTAATTTCTCCGTATCGTTGGGAACTTAAGGAAATCAATAAATGAATATTTACGGACGTATCTGCATCATTTGTAAATGTAACACTAAAAAGCCTCGTGTTAAAACTTGCAAGGTCTTTTAAATTGTACAGGTATAATATTCGTAAATTCCTATTTATAGTCCCTGTAATGGAAACGCTGGAAAAGAGATTAATCGAAAACACAAAAACTATAAATATAAAGATTAAAATTTTTTTCATAGTTTCTCCTTTTTTATTTGTTTTATTATACCACCTAAAAGGTTTATATGTCAACATTTACAATATTTAAGATATTTTAATTTTTTATGCAATGAGAGTAGAAAAATTATTTATTCTATTTTTTAGGCTTTCGGGTTCTCAGTTAGCTCATCTGCATCTCTCTACGATTAATATATTCACACTTATTTAATACTAAAAATTTCATTGCCTTTTTTATAATTTTTTGCTATATATAATTACCAGGAGGTAATATGAAAAGTACGATTTTCATACCATTTCTTCTTTTACCTGTTATTCTGAATGCCTACGCATTCGACCTCGGAATACAGCTAAATAATACGACAAATTTTGCCAATGTTCAGGGAGTTACAAACAGCAGAGCCACAGGATTCGGTTTTGGTTCTGGAATCTTTTCATTGTTCCCCGTAAATGACAAATTTAAAACGGGCATTTCCATACAGTATACCGGTTATAATTATAATTTTAGCGATATAACATTCACTAATACAACAGTATACTATCAACTCCATGTTTCAAATCTGACAACGGAGCTCCTGACGACCTATTCGCTGCCCCCTTACGAATCCTTTATACCCGTATTTCAAGCAGGTTTCATGATTAATTATGGTATAAGCGGGAAATACTTTTCAAACATATCAGCAGGAAGAACAACAACCATAACATCCCTCACAAAAAACGATCTTAACACTGATGTTCTTTTGGATGCAGGATTTTTAATGAGGTATAAAACCTCTCTGTATGACAGAACTCTATATGTGTCACCTGCAATTAATCTGATATACAACCTCACCGGCAGCGGCTCTCACGTAGGTTATATAAATCTTAATTACTCACCCAATTTAACAATAATGTTGAATTTGAAAATTTCCATGCCAATGCAAATAGAAAACCAATAAAAGGAGTTATTATGAAAATCTTCGGAATACCTGTCGCTGAATATAAGAAAAGGAGAGATAACCTTTTAAAATCCATTCCTGACAAATCGCTTTTAATAATACCGTCAAATTACAATTCATTTTCAAATCTTGCTCCCTACAGACAGGACAGCAATTTTATCTATTTCAGCGGTTATGAACATGACAAATCTTATTTGTTATTTTACAAACATTCAAAACAAGCACTTTCAATACTACTCACGGAAGAGAACGATCCCGTAATGGAACTTTGGGTAGGGAAACGACCTGATCTTCAAGATATAAAAAAGGACTATCTGTTTGACAGAGTTTTACCCAATAAAAAATTTGATAATTTGATGTCACAGTTGCTTCCCGGGATTGAAAACCTACTCTTTCATTTCCCTTCCGAAGATTACAATGTTCTCGGAGTGGAAAGAGTGCTTGCAAAACGACTTATAGAAAAATACCCCCATTTGAAAATGGCTTCGGCAACCGCTTACATAGCTTCTCTTCGAAGGGAAAAGTCAAAAAACGAAATCGCCCAGATCACAAAGGCAATAGAGATAACAAAAACGGGAATATTAAATGCAGTAAAAGAGATTACCCCCGGAAAGAATGAATATAAAGTTCAAGCAGCCCTGGAATTCGGTTTTAGATATAATGGCTCCAGAAATAATGCATTTCAATCGATCATTGCATCGGGAATTAATTCCACTACACTCCACTATGAAGAAAACAATTCCGTTATTCCTGAAAAGAGCGTTATCCTATTCGATGTCGGTTCCGAATACAATTATTATGCAAGCGATATATCCCGTACATTCCCGACATCCAAAAAGTATACGAAAAAGGCGAAATCGTTATATAAAGCGGTTCTAAACACTCAGAAGGCAGTCATAGAAGAAATGAAACCGGGAAAGACATTCGGTGAATTAAATGAGCTAACTAAAAAACTTCTTGCAAAAGAGATGAAAAAACTCGGCTACATAAAAGAAGATTCGGAAATCTCCAAATACTATTATCATGGAGTCAGTCATCCTATAGGGCTCGATGTACATGACATTACAAGTTCTCCCGAACTTGTCGAGGGAGATGTAATTAGCTGTGAACCGGGACTCTATGTCAAAGAGGATAAAATAGGAATCCGCATAGAGGATGATGTGCTCATTACAAAGAATGGAGCAAGAGTCTTATCGGATATTATTCCAAAAGAAATTAACGATATAGAGAATCTTTTTTAACGATTTCTCAGATATCTTTTCTTATAAAATCGATGAGAAAAAAGGCTCCTATTATCGAAAATAGGTAATTTGAAAAAAATCGCCAATATACTATATATACCGGTATATACGCTTTCGGGCATATAGTGGAGAACAACGCCGCACCAGCAAGCTCCGCAGCTCCGCTTGCCCCGGGAGTCGGTGTAAAAGCTATGATATAAGTTAAAATAAATTGAACGATGGTTGCATCAATTAATGAAGTTTTAAGTCCTATGGTATAAAGTATAGCCGGTGCCAAAAGAAAATTCGCGGCGAGAGAAACATATGTAAGAATTACTGCTATTAAGGCGTTTTTACCGCCTCTCCGGAAAAAATTAAATATAATGTGTTTGAAATCTTCAAGACTATTGAAAATTTTCGGTATTTTAATTCTCCAGCTTTCTTTTTTTATTATTCCAATTAAAAATTTTTCAAATTTTGCCGGAACAAAAAATATAATTAAGAAAACAACAAGAATTGTTATGTAAAGAATCAATAGATAAAATAAGATTGTTTTAACAGCGCCAGAATGGAAAAAAGAAGCATATCGAATCGCTACAAAGGGGAGGGCAAATGGAACAATAAGTGCCGGTAAAATTCCCCTTATCACAATTAGAGCTGTACTCTCGGCAACGGAAAATGAACGCTTTGTAAGTAAATACAACTGAAACGGGGCACCACCCGACTGAAAAGGTGTAATAGTACCCAACAGGTTCCCACCCAAAGCAAAGTACAAAGAATCAAGTATGGAAAGGTTTTTCCCCATTGTTCTTGCTATATAAATAATCCTGATTGCATTAAAATATGCAAAGACACAGGCAATAAACAATGTTAAGAAAAAATAAGGAATTACGATATGTTTAAAGGCTTTTAGCGTATCTTTGGAACCTGTGAATAAAAGAATTACGAGCAATGAAATTACAGTCAAAATAAGAAATATTTTAATCCCGGTTTTTATTTTGGATTTATCAATAATTCCTGTCTGCATATTTCCCCCTTGTTAATCTGTTTTTGTTTTTACTACTTTACTATCGACCTCGATTTGTACTTTTTCCATTTTCTTCGGTTCGGGGAAATGTAGTACTTTAATAAAAATAAATCCCCCGATACCGGCACTTATATAAAATGTAAAAAACCTCCAAAGTATGGTATAAACACCGAGAAGAGCTTTTGGGCAAATAACCTGAAATAGTGCTATAAAACTACCCTCGGCAATCCCGCTTGCTCCGGGAGTAGGCATAAAAAGGAGAACCATCTGGAGAATAACCTGAAATGCTATTGCAAGATAAATTGAACCGCTTTGCCCCAGAGAATAGAGAAGCATTGGAGCCATAAAGTAGTACGAGAGCATGGAAAAAAGAGTCAATAGAAACGCCTCTAACAAGAGCAGTTTTTTCCTTGCGAAGTAAAGTCTCAAGCCAAGTTTGAATTCATCGATTTCTTCAAGTATGTTTTTCGTCACTCTTTCAAATTTAAGCTCTTTTTCTATTTTCCTTCTATCCTTGTATTTTTTTATCCGATTAAGCACGAAACGTTTAAATGAATCGGTTTTCTTTAAAATTATAATAAAAAGTAATATAACCACTAAATAAAATATTGTGAAGTATTTTAATAAGGTTTCTATTATAGCACTTTTTAGGTATGCATGAAAAAAATATAGTATTACGGGGATTAGAAGTAATTGGACACCAAAACCGAGTACCCCCCTGAATAGAAGAATCAATGTTCCTTGCCCTGCGGATATTTTTTTCTTATTTAGAATATAAAGCTGAACAGGTAACCCTCCTGTTTGAAAAGGGGTTACCGCAGCAAGAAAAAGCCCTGAAAGAATTACTTCAAAAGCCGTTGTAATGGGAACTTTTTTATTCAACGCCTTTGCAAGTATCTGAACACGATAAGCGTCTAGCGATATATACAATAACCATGCAATAAACGTAAGCAGCAAAAAAACGGGTTTAGCTTCTTTTAAATACTCTAATGTATCCTTTTTTACGGTGAAAATCATTATAATTATAATTATCACCGTAGAAATCGTTACGAGTATTTTAGTCCCGCGAAGTATTTTTTCTTTCAAAAATTCTCCTTTAATATATCCACATACTGTTGCAATTTTCTCAATTTCTCATTGTATTTTAACCTTTTATCCCTTAATGCATTGACAACATTTTCAGGCGCCTTTTTTACAAATGAATCGTTAGAGAGTTGTCTATCCGCTTTCTCAATCTCCTTTTTCAAAAACTCAATCTCATTGTTGAATTTATTAATTTGCTCCTCTGCGTTTACATTACCCGAAATAGGCAGACACACTTCATATTCGTCAACAGGTACACAAATCGACCTTTTTATCTCTCCTCTATCGGATGTTATGTTAAGAGAATTCACATTCACAAATCCCCTTATTGTATTTTCCATTAAATTCTGTATTGTTTCACCGGGGATTCTTTGTGCTACAATAGTAACGTCAACATTTTTCTTTATTTCTATATCCAATTCGGATTTCAAATTTCTTATGGTTTTTATTATCTCCCATACCTTGCCTGCATCTATTTTCACTTTCACATTATAAGTTTTAGGGAAATTTGCTCTCATTATCGAACTCTCTTCACCGTTTATTCTTTTATAAATCACCTCAGTTACAAATGGCATGAACGGGTGTAATAAGATCAAAGCATTTTCAAAAACAGATAAAGCCACATTAAATCCGTTTTGCGAGTTCATTATCTTCACATACTCTATATACCAATCGGCGAGTTTATGCCAGATAAAATCATAAACATCCATAGCAATTTCCTGAAAATCGAAGCTTTCCATCTTTTTATCATATCTTACAAGAAGTGCATCAAATTCACTGAGAATCCACTTGTCAATGTCATTTAACTGGCTCATATCGACCTTCGATGAATCTGCATCTTTCAACAGAATGAAACGTGCAATATTCCACACTTTATTTGCGAAATTTCTCCCTATTTCGAATGTATTATAACCGATATGAGGATCTTGCCCTTTTCCGGAAACGGCAATCATGCTAAATCTAAGAGCATCAGCGCCGTATTTACCGATAATATCTCGCGGATCAATACCATTGCCTAACGATTTACTCATTTTAATGCCATTTTTGTCTCTTACCGTTCCATGAATATAGACATCATGAAAAGGTATTTCACCCATAAATTTCTCCCCTGCCATAATCATCCTCGCTACCCAGAAAAAAATGATTTCCGATGCTGTGGCAAGGACATCCGTCGGATAGTAGTATTCTAAATCTTTTGTTTTTTCAGGCCAACCGAAAGTGGAAAACGGCCAAAGCCAGGAGGAAAACCATGTATCTAAAACATCAGGATCCTGTTCAATGTTTTTACTTCCGCATTTAGGGCATTTTTCGGGATTTTGCATTTCAACAATCTCTTCTCCGCAATCCTTACAATAGAATACAGGTATCTGATGCCCCCACCATAACTGTCTCGATATGCACCAATCCTGTATATTCTCCATCCAATGCAAATAAACCTTTGTCCAATGTTCCGGGGTAAACTTTATCCTGCCGCTTTTTACCGCTTTAATGGCAGGCTTTGCAAGAGGTTTCATTTTTACGAACCATTGTGTTGATATATACGGTTCAATCGTAGCTTTACATCTGTAGCAATGCCCTACACTATGTGTATACGCCTCTTTTTTTGCGAGATAACCATCTCTTTCAAGGCGCTCAACGGTTTTTTCTCGCGCCTCTTCCCTTGTAAACCCTTTTAAATCACCCGCTGCATCATTCATCTTTCCCTTACTATCTATTGCAATAACCGTTTCGAGATTATGTTTTCTTCCAATTTGAAAATCATTGGGATCGTGTGCAGGTGTTATTTTTAATGCTCCCGTACCAAACTCCATATCTACATACTCATCCCCTATCACAGGAATTTCCCTATTCGCGAGTGGTAGGATTACGGATTTCCCTATATATTTCGCATACCTTTTATCGTTAGGATTTACCGCAACAGCAGTATCACCATACATTGTCTCAGGTCTCGTGGTTGCAACGGTAAGATACTCTTCACTGTCTTTCAGGGGATATTTAACATAGTATAGATACCCCTGCTCCTCTTTATATTCCACTTCTTCATCTGCAATTGCCGTGTGACACCTGGGACACCAGTTTACCATGTAATTATCGCGATATATGAGTCCTTCTTTATACAATGTAACAAATGCTTTTCGAACGGCTTTGGAAAGATCCTCGTCCATGGTAAAATGTTCCCTATCCCAATCACAAGCACTTCCCAATTTTTTAAGTTGATCTATAATCTCGTTACCATGCTTATTTTTCCAATCCCAAACATATTCAAGAAATTTTTCTCTGCCAATTTCCTCTCTTTTGATTCCCTTTTCATACAACATCTGCTCGACCTTCACCTGTGTCGCTATGCCGGCATGATCTACTCCCGGGAGCCATTCAGCATTATAGCCTTTAAGTTTCTTCCATCGTATAAGAATATCCTGCAGGGTATTATTGAGCGCATGTCCTATATGCAGTTTGTCTGTAACATTCGGAGGGGGAATCACAATTGTAAACGGTTTCTTTGTTTCGTCAGGTTCGGAATGGAATAGGTTTTCTTTTAGCCAAAATTTATATATCTTATCTTCATATTCGGAAGGTTTATATGTCTTTTCCATTTCAACTCTTGCCATCATCGCCTCCTTATGTGTTCGAAATAATAAGAATATATACCACATTGTTATTATTCAGTCAATTAGTTTATTATTTTAATGGGTAGATAGGTCTGCCTTCACTAAAGTTCCGGCGGATAAATATAGACACATATTAAACACATAATAAGATAAATGAGTGAAAAACCAGGTTAGAAAAAGCATAAAACGAGCATTGCCATATTTACTATGTTTTTGTTTCTTTTGCCATAATAGCGAAGTAAATTAAAATGTCCCAATAAAAAAAGGATTTAACAAATCATATGTTTCCTCAAATTGCCATTGACAAACATTCTCAAGAATTTAATATATTAATATGGATAAATTCATTATTTCATTGGTTACAATAGGTGTGGTTTTTTCTTTACTTGCATTGACTATGCTCATATCCGCTTTTAAAAATTTATTTAAAATGAAATTGAATATACGAAGATTGTGGTTGAATTCGCTTATACTCCTCATTGTTTTGCTCTTGGGACTTTCATCAATGTATCTTGCTCTGTTTCTTAGAACATTTTCGTTATATACAAAAGAGGATAAAATCGGCAAGGTGTTTGCTGAAAAATCAGGTGATTCTATTAATATTTATTACAAAGATTTGAAAAGAGATAAGGAGTATGAATTTTACATAAATGGTGATGAATGGATGATAGAGGGATATATTTTACGATGGAATTTGCCTTTAAGGTTTCTCGGTGCTAAATCATATTATAAAGTTACAAGATTTTCAGGAAGGAGTGAAAAGGTAATCGATAAAACATCATCTTATTCTTTATCAAAAGAGGGGGAAAAATGGAAATTTATTTTGAATAATAGTTCCAAAATCCCTTTTGCAAATGCGGCATACGGTATAGGAGCATTTCAATATCCCGGAAATGATACAATCTATATTTATATCAACGAAACTGGTTTTATCATAAAAAGGAAAG
>QNBC01000016.1:12500-19749 GCA_003641665.1 candidate division TA06 bacterium | reverse complement strand
TACAAAAGTATCATGCTGTAACAGGGATTTATTCAATGACGGATAATATACTTCTTGCATCGTTTGCCGGGTCTGTAATTCTCGGTGCCGGTATAGGAATAATATTTAAATTCAGGGGTTCAACCGGCGGAACGGATATCCCAGTGGCAATAATGCGTAAAAAGCTCGGATTTTCAGCTGTCTCGGGTTATTTTCTTGTTGAAACATCAATAATACTTACGATTACACTTGTTTTTCGTGAACCCAATATATTGATTTTAGCATACCTTAACCTATTCATTTCGTCTAAGATCTGTGACATGGTTCTAGAAGGTTTACCTTATGTGAAGGGGGTGTATATTGTTACCGATTCCAAATATGAAGCGGATATAAAAGATAAAATATTGAAACAACTTAACAGGGGAGTAACCGTATTTAAGGCTGAGGGCGGTTTTACGGGCGTTCCGCGGAATGTTTTGTTTTGTGTTATAAATAGGCGGGAGATAGAAAAGCTGAAAGACATTATTAAGGAGACCGATAAAAATTCGTTTCTTATTATCAATGATGTTTACGATGTTATCGGAACGGGGTTTAGGAGCAGATTAGAACAGTAAAATCATAGTAAAGATTGTCAAATTGTAAAATAAATGATATTATCGAGAGATGAAGAAGTATATATTTGCGGTTATAATCTTTGGAATAATGCTATTAATTTCTGTAACCAATTTCCCGAGTATCGGTGAGATATCAAATGAAAATTTTCTCGTTATAATATTGTTATTTATAATAGCCCATTTTCTGGAACTTAATGTAGCCTCGAAAATTACGGTTGTCGGTGATATTGGAGTTTATTTGATGGCAATATTTACCCTGCCCATCAGATCAGCTTTTTTTGTCATACTGATATTTTCGTTAATAACTTTTCTAAAAGATCTAAGAGTCTATTATTCCTCAAAAAAGGATAGATATTTTATCGGTAATTTGGTTTCCGTATCGGTTTTATATATCGTTTTTATTGTTGGATATCTGTTTAATCAAAAAATGAATATCCCGAACATTGTTTTCAAATACGCGGTAATCTTTTTTCTATGCGAAATATTAGTTGCCATCCCATATTTAATAAGGTCTATTTCCGGTAAGATTCATAGTAGCGAGCTTAAAAAAGATATAAAATATTATATTCTGAATGATGTTTTTTTTGCTACATTCTTTTTTCCTTTTATCTATTTTTTTAAGAGTGAGAATTATGAACTCTACAACATATATCTTATCAATGTGATTTTATTTTATTTTATCATTTATTATTTGGTTAAAAACATGTGGGTGCACAGAGATTATTTATTCGCGCTTATAAGATTGCATGAATTTGCAAATTATCTTACAAATAAAGAGGGAGAAATTGATGTGTTAGACGAGGTAAAGAAATCGATAAAGCGATTTTTTGAGAAAAAGCTTATAGATGTTAGCTCGATTAAAGATTTTGTTGCAGATAATAAAAACGAAAATATATGGAATCTAAAAACGGAAGGGAAATATCTCTCAAAGGTGTTTTTAAAGGAAGGTATCAAAGGACAGATTGATATATATTCAAAAGATAAAATATACGAGAGAGAACAGGACGTTATTGATCTTCTTATAAAGCAAATATCGACAATAGCTATATATACTAATGTGAGCAAAACAATTCAGCATGATTTTTTTGCTGTTCTGGAAGCCTTAATAGAACTTATTGAAGCTAAAGATCCGTATAGTGCCGGTCATTCAAAGCGTGTTTCATATTATGCCGAAAAAATAGCCGGTGTAATTTCTCCGGAAAACAGGTATAGGGTGCGATTATCGGCATTATTGCATGATATAGGCAAACTCAAAGTTCCAACTGAGATTCTGACAAAGAAAGGTAGATTGACTGATCATGAGTTTGATTTAATTAAACGGCATCCAGTTTACGGATTCGAGATGCTTATAAACTTGAAGGGGTTAGATGATATTATAGATGGTGTTTTATATCATCACGAACGATTGGACGGTTCTGGGTATCCTTATGGTGTTACGGGCAAAAGTATTCCGCTTATAGCAAGAATTATACATGTAGCGGATATGTATGACGCGATGACTTCAGACAGACCGTACAGAAAAAAAATGACCGATGATGAGTGTTTCTCCATACTTTTGGAAGAAGCTAAAAAAGGCAGAATTGAAGCCCGTATTGTAAATGTTCTTATTGATGTTGTAAAAAAGAGGAAGGATGGGAAGACTAAAGACTAATTACCCGAAAAGGTTTACTATATTTGCCATTGCATATTTTATTTTATTTTCTACTTTTATTGCTTTAAGAGGATTTCAAGCTGTTGCTATTGATGTAAAATTAATAATCGTCACCGTCTTAATCATATATTTTAATTATATTGATTTGAAAGGTTCGAAAAGTTTTCATATTAGTTTTAATATACCGGTTATATTTTATATATTCTTGCTTTATCCTATTAAATTTATTTTACCATACAGTTTCATTTTAATATTTATTGTGTTTTTTGTTAAAAAATTGATACAGAAAAGAAATGTTGCCGATGCATTTGTTATTTCCTTTTTCTCATCGGGGGTTCAAAGCTCGTATATATTGCTTGGGATTTATATATTTCATTTATTCTATCCTTATCGATTTTCACATATAGGAATAACGCAGAGCGGTGCATTGCTATTAGCCTTTTTATCAATGGCTTTGTCGAATTTCCTAATCTATTGCTTTATAAATTATATTCTTATGCAAAACAAAATTTCAAAAAACGATTTTACGATTTTTGTTTATTCTTCATTGTCCGACCTTGTTTTGTTTTTACTATTTCTTCCCCTTTACATACTCACGGTTAACAATATGAACGGTATGGCGTTGTTTTATATACTAGCCGTATATGCCCTAATAAGAATATTTTACAATATATTGAGCGTTAGAGTCAACATTTTAGTATACGCTGATCTTATTAAAAAACTCAGCGAATTGGTATACAATATTGATGACTATGACTCTATCGAGAAATCCATAGTGGAATACTTCAGATACTTAAAGAGTAATATTTATCTTGAAAATATCTATTTTTATCGCGGAACATACGAGAATACATTGGAAATAACACCGGATAATAAAAAAATATTCCGATATCTTTTGCCTGAAATTCGTTCTTTAACAAATACACAATATAAATTTTGTGAGATTGCCAAAGGACAGATAAAACACTATCCTTTTAAAGTGTTGTATTTATGTAAAACAAACCACAATAGGGAAATCGGAGGATTATTAGTTTCTCTTCTGACAAACAACAAATCGCCATATTTGTTTAGTTTTTCAAAGATATTATTCAATCGTTTGAATGCGATTTTAGATTTGCATTTGGATAAGAAGGAAAATAGAGAGCTTTTGGAAAACATAATATCGATTCTTGTATCATCTATTGAGGGGAGCAGCAAAGAGGTCTTAACGCACTCAAAGAGAGTGGCAATTATTGCCAGTGGTATAGCAGAGAAATTGGGATATTCGAGAGAAAAAACGGAATTATTTAAGTATGCCGGACTGCTTCATGATATTGGTGTAGTAACATATTCAAGAGCGATTTATGCAAAAAAGAGTAAAAATGAATTGACTGATGAAGAGTGGAACATGATAAAAAATCATCCCCGGGTAGGATACGATGTTTTAAAAAATATAAAATCTCTCGGAGATGTCCCTCTCTGGATTTTGGATCATCACGAGAGATATGACGGTGCCGGGTTTCCCAATGGGAAAAAGGGGGAAGAGATTTCCGATGGTGGCATGATTTTGAATATAGCAAATGTGTTTGATAGTTTCCTTTTTGGGAAGACATACATGAATAAAGTGCCTGTAAACATGGCTGTTAAGTATATAATACAAGGAAAAGGAACATTATTTGATCCCGATTTAATAAATAGAATTCAAAATTATTTGGAAGCAATTGCAAATAATTTGATAAAAAATACGGAGCATTAATTTTTGAAAGAAGGCAGGAACGAGGATTATTTGACAAAACAAATAAAAAATATTGACAAATGTAAAAAAAAATCGTATAAATTATATATGAAAAAAGATAAATTGAAATTTTGGACTATTAGGATTCAGGATGCAGATAGTTTTAGATCGCTGTTTGATTTTTCAATAAACAACAAACATTTAAAAATATATGCAAAAATTACATCCGTATTTTTGTTTTTGTTTGTTTCAGCACTTTTCTTGTCTGCTTTTAACAGAATACACCTGAATGATTACTATAAATTGGTTGCTGAAAGAGATAACCTTATTAATAATATAAATATCATTGATAAGAATTTAAACAATATTTACAGAACCGCCGGAGTTATTGACAGTATTGATAAAGTATGCAGAATGGTGGGAGAGCTCAAACCCATACCGGACGGTGAAAGGGAAATGGGTATCGGTGGTCCTGTTATGCCCGGTCAGATTGACAGGGATATTGTTGATTCATACTCCGGTAAGGCGATATCTACCGTAGAGGAGAAGCTATCTCAATTGGAAAGAAAGCTGAAACTTGATAACAGTTCACTTTCTTCGATAAAAAGTGTATTATCTTTAAAAAGAGATGTTATTAATAGAACGCCTTCCATACTTCCCGCTTGTGGCAAAATAACATCCGGTTTCGGATGGAGAGTGCACCCTATTTTACTGAAAAAGGAATTTCATAGAGGGCTTGACATTGCTAATAAAGATGGTACTCCCGTAAGGGCCACTGCTGACGGAGTTGTTACTGTTGCATTTAGGGGGAACTATTTCGGATACGGTAATTTCATAAAGATTAACCACGGGTATGGTTATGAAACAAGATATGGACATCTAATGAGAGTTTTAGTACACAGGGGAGAATTTGTAAGAAAGGGACAAATTATAGGTTTGATGGGAGATAGTGGCATTTCTACAGGGACGCACCTGCACTATGAAATTAGGGTTCTGGGAAAAGCCGTCAATCCTTTAAATTATATTCTCGGCTCATAATAATGCTTTCTCAATTTAAAAATACAAATCTTATTTTAGCTCCCATGGCTGGGATAACGGATATGCCTTTTCGTAGAATCTGTAATAAATTTGGAGCCGATATTACAGTAACCGAAATGGTGAGCGCCAGAGGATTGATAGAAGGTTCGGAGAAGAGTTTCAAGCTTTTACATATTGATAAAGATGAAAAAAACACCGGGATTCAGATATTCGGCAACGATCCTTTGGTCATGGCGAGGGCTGCAAAAATCGTTTCACGATTTAATCCCGCATTTATTGACATTAATGCAGGTTGTCCGGCTAAAAAGGTTATAAAGAGTGGTTCTGGCGGAGGGTTATTAAATGACCTCGACAACTTAAAAAGGGTGTTAAATGCTGTTGTGGAGAATAGTGAGGTTCCCGTTACATGCAAAACACGCATAGGATTCGCCGATGATTACAGTGATGAAATTATAGATATTATCTACGAAACCGGTATCAGAAAAATCGCAATTCATGGAAGAACTGTAAAAATGGGGTTCAAAGGTTCGGCAAATTATGATTGGTGCAAGCATATAAACAAATTTAACGATGTTAAATTTGTTTTAAATGGTGATATCGATTCGCCAAGGAGGGCAATGGATTTAATTTTGCAATATCCCGGAACAGATATTATGATAGGGAGAGGGGCACTTGGCAATCCTTTCATTTTCGAAAAAATAAAAAAAGCAATATTGGGTGAGCCCATAAATGATATATCGTATAAAATTTGGTTCGACACTATCAGGGAACACTATAATTTGATGTTGGAATATTATGGTGATTACGGGTTGATTCTAATGAGAAAACATGTAGGTTGGTACTTGAAAGGAATGCGTAATTCAAAAAAAATAAAAGACTTCATATTCAGATCGAACAATTATAAAGAAATAATAGAGGTGTTAGGAGAATATGATAGAACTTAACAATGTCAGTTTTATCTATGAGAAAAAGACGGTTTTTGATGAGTTGAACTTATCTATTGAAAACGGGCAAAATGTAGCTATTTTCGGTGATAACGGTAGTGGAAAAAGCACTTTGTGTAATATTATTGCAGGATTATATCCCGTTGAAACCGGTACTGTTATAATAGACGGTAAGAGTATTGGTTACTGGCGTAAAAATAAAATTCCCAAGGTGGGAATACTGTTTCAAAATCCTGATAATCAGTTTATACGATATAGAGTAATCGATGAGATAGAGCTTACTTTCAAATATATAACAAAAGAGAGGAGATTGTTTAAAACTCCTGCTGATGTTGTTAATTATTTCAAATTGGAAGATGTTAAGAACAGATTAATTAACACTCTTTCGGGAGGGGAGAAACAAAAGTTGGCTCTTGCGTGTGTTTTATCTTATGAACCGGAGTATCTTATTCTCGACGAACCGTTTGCTCACCTTGATCCCGTTAACGAGTACTTAATAAGGGAAATATTAAGAGGTTTTAGAGATGAACTTACCATAATTGAAGTCAGTCAAAAGGAATCGGATTTTATATTTGACAGGTATATCTATCTGTCAGATGGAAAGATTATTTTCAACGGAGATTATAATGGTTTTACCGAATTTCGTTCGGACAATTATGATACAAACGAAATTATTAATTGGTTAAAAACAAAGGGAATCAATTTACCTTCGGAAGTGCAGTCTGAAATGGAAATTATAAAATATATAAGAGAAAATTATGCTTAAAGTTGACGGTGTATCCTTTGAAGCAAATGGTAAGAAAATATTAAATAATGTTTCTTTGGAAATGAGGAAAGGCGAAGTCAGAGGGTTACTGGGGCCCAATGGCTCGGGCAAAACCACTCTATTGGATTTGATTGCAGGTGTAAAAAAGCCATCGGGAGGGAGTATAACGGTTGAGGGTGAAATAGGTTATCTTTTCCAGTTTCCGGAAAGAAACATATTTGCCGAGAACGTTTTTGATGAAATAGCATTTTGGGCAAGAAATAAAAAGATGTCGCAAATCAACGATAGAGTTAGAAATGTAATGAGTTCGGTTAGGCTTGACTTTAACGGTTTTTATAAAAGGAGCCCGTTTTTGCTTTCTTACGGAGAGAAAAGAAAAGTATCAATTGCCTCAATTCTTATAGGAGAGCCTGATTTAATACTATTTGACGAACCTGATGCAGGATTGTCTAAAAAGAGCATGGAAGATTTAATATACACGATTAGAGAATACAGCGAGAAAGGGATATCTTTTTTAATTGTAAGCCATAATTTGGTTTTTTT
>QNBC01000016.1:0-7500 GCA_003641665.1 candidate division TA06 bacterium | reverse complement strand
TCTTGAAATGTAACAGTAATCAGATAAAGGGAGATCTCTTATGAACTCGATAAAACTTCCCGCGTTGAAGATAGGCAAGATGGTGGCAAAATTACCCATTATCCAAGGGGGAATGAGCGTTGGTGTTTCTCTTGCCGGATTGGCATCGGCAGTGGCAAATCAAGGTGGTATAGGTGTGATCGGTGCAGCCGGTATTGGGATGCTGGAACCTGATTTCAAGACAAATTTCAAGGAAGCAAATAAAAGGGCGTTAAGGAAAGAAATAAAAAAGGCAAAAAAACTGACAAACGGAATAATAGGTGTCAATATTCTTGTTGCTCTAACCGACTATGATGAACTTTCCAAGGTTGCCGTTGAGGAGGGGGCGGATCTGATATTCCTCGGAGCGGGACTTCCTCTTGAGGATCCTAATGCTATCCCTTTGGATAAGATAAGAGAAGTTGCTATTAAGGTTGTTCCCATTGTTTCTTCGGCAAAAGCGGCAAATCTGATATTTAAATACTGGGCGAAAAACTATAACCATGTTCCCGATGCCGTTGTAGTAGAAGGACCTATGGCGGGTGGACACCTCGGTTTTAAATTAAATCAGATTGATGACCCGAATTACAGATTGGAAAAAATCCTTCCTGAAGTAATATCCGTTATAAAGCCATATGAAGATAAGTTTGGTAAAGAGATTCCCATTATTGCCGCAGGAGGGATCTATACCGGAGCCGATATATTTAAATACATGCAAATGGGAGCTCAGGGGGTTCAGATGGCTACAAGATTTGTTGCAACATATGAGTGTGATGCCGATATTTCATTTAAGGAATCGTATATAAAGTGCAAAAAAGAAGATTTAATAATTATAAAGAGCCCTGTGGGACTCCCCGGAAGGGCAATTAAAAACAAATTTTTGGAAGAGGTATCGGCGGGGAAAAAGATGCCATTTAGCTGTCCCTGGAAATGTTTAAGGACATGCGACTATAGAAAATCTCCTTACTGCATTGCCAAGGCTCTCACAAATGCGAAGGAAGGGAACCTGTTTGAAGGATTTGCCTTCGCTGGTGCTAATGCGTACCGTGTCGATAAAATAATATCAGTTAAAGAGTTGATAGGGGAATTATTGAGAGAATATAAAGAGGCGGGAGTCGCTATTTAGCGCATTTTAGCCGTTTAACAATTTAGAGGCTCAATGAAAATCAGAAAAATTATAAAAGACAATCTGGTTTTTATACCGTTTGTTCTCATCCTGTTAATTCTATTTTTATTTTATCCGGACAAAATAAAATATTCTCCGCATCTTGTTGATTGGAAGACAATAGCGGTTTTATCCGGGCTTATAGTTATAACGACGGGAATCAAGGAAAGCTCCCTTTTGTCTTTTTCTGTAAAGAAAATGTTAAATAAAATAGTAACCGAGAAAACGCTTGCTGTTGTTGTAATTTCCGTGTCGGCTTTTTTGTCCATGTTTTTAACTAACGACATTGCTCTTTTCATAATGATTCCTCTTACTTTGTCTTTTCAAAAATTTATAAAGAATGATCTAAAAAAAATAATAGTGTTTCAAGCACTTGCCGTAAATGTAGGTTCTACATTGACTCCGGTTGGTAACCCTCAAAATATATTTTTATGGCACAAGTGGGATATATCTTTTGTTATGTTTACGATGCGGATGTTTCCTGTTTTTTTGGTTTCTTTTGTTGTATTAATTGCTTTTGTTTTTTGTGCTTTTCCCTCCAAAAGATTGTCCGTTGTGAATTCGGATGAAAAAGAACAATACGATCTCGGCATGTTCTATTTTTCTCTGATTCTTTTAGTGGGGTTTATTGTATCCATCGAATTTGGTGTCTTTTATTACGGGCTTATACTGGTTTTGACACTCTATCTTATTTTTTTTAGGAAAGTATTGAAAAAAGCGGATTGGGGATTGATATTACTTTTTATAATCATATTTGTTGATTTTGGAATATTGGGACAATCTCCTCAAATCTACAAATTTGTATCACGTTTAAATTTAAATACGGATAGTAATGCCTTTTTGGGGGGACTTATAATGTCTCAATTGGTAAGTAATGTTCCCGCAACGATATTTATTTCGAGATTCAGCAGTAACTGGAGAGCAATAGCATACGGTGTTAACATTGGTGGGAACGGTATTGTAATTGCCTCACTTGCAAATATTATAGCAATAAGATTGGCAAAGCGAAAGGGGTTGTGGGGAGAATTCCATAAGTATTCCATTCCTTTTCTTCTTTTCTCCGCAGCGGCGGTGTATCTTTTATTTTTCGCACACATTTGAGAGCGTATCGTGAAAAATTATGTTTCATTACAGGGAACCGCTATAGCGCCCAATCATTGTATGAATACTTGACATGTAACTATGCTTATAGTAGCATATTAATATACTTTAAATGGAGGTATTTATGAAAAAATTGTTGATTATTTTGTTATTTTCCCCCTTTTTTCTTTTCGGATTCTCAAATTTGTTAATCAATAATTCCGCTACTCCTTCCGTTACCGTCAACGATTCGTTGAAAATTACGGGAAATTTCCAAGGAGGAGATACATCGGCAATTGTTAAATTTTATTATGATGCCAATCAAAATTTTACACTTGATTCAGGGGATAAACTAGTAACTTTTTATATGATTTACGACGGAAGTCCCTATGATGAAGATGAAGTCCAAAATTCCTATTATTCCGGTTACATACCTTCGATTCCCTCTCCGATATATACTTTTATACTTGCCGAGGACAGCGGCGGATCCGATACGATACCGCTACTTGTCAATCATCTGCAATCATCTGTTACCATAAGCGGAAATGTTACTTCGGGAGGTAATCCGGCTGATAAGGTCTTTGTGCTTGCCGTTAATGACGGCAATAATTACGGGGCATTTACCGGAACAGACGGCTCTTATAAGATTTATTTACCGGATTCTATTGTAGGAGATACAATGGATCTTATATTTATTGATTTCATAGGGAACAACCCGGGTTATCTCGGCTGTTTGGATACACTGATCCTAACGGGAGACGATACAATGAATGCTCAACTGACATTGAATGACGGAACAACATTGGGCGGTTATATATTGGATAATATGGGAGATACCTTAAAAGACACCATTGATTTTTTTATTGGGGGCGGCTATTTAAACGGTACTGTGATTAAGTCGCTTACAGCGCAGACGTTTGCGACAAACGGTTCTTACAGCATGAGCTTGGTAAAAGGGACATATTTTTCCGACTGGCAGATAGATTACAGCTTTATAAGTGATATGTATTATCCGATATATTCCGCCAGAAAAGATACATCTCTCATCATTACCGGAAATACGAATTTTAATATAGTTTTGTACAAAAACGACAGTGATATAAAAGGACATGTTTATGTTAACGGTAACGGTGCGGATGCATTTGAAATAGAATGCTCTGCAACAAGCGACACTACAGTCGGTGACATGAATACTATTACCTATTCGGATGGAAGATACATATTACCGGTTTCTTCCGCGTCCGATTCTTACAGTGTTTTTGTTAATGTCCCCGACGGTTATACATGTGACACCCCGATGGTTTATGCGGCGTGCGGAGATACGGGGATAAATTTTTATCTTACGCAAACAGGAATTGAGACAGAAACAAATGTAAACAGTTCTGACATTAGGGTAAAGTTAATAAATGGTAAATTATTTATTTCCGGAGTCTATGGTAAAAATAGTTCCATTTCCATCTATAATATTATAGGGCGTAAATTGTTTAGCGGAAATGTAACGGCAAAAAGTATGACGTTCAATTTAAATTTGGATAAAGGGATCTATTTTGCCGTTATAAGAAACGGAAATAATGTGATAAGGAAAAAATTAATCAATTTGAAATAAATTGTTAATATCGGGGCAGATAAACTGTCCCGTTTTTTTGTATTCAATTTTATTATAAGTATATTTATAAGTTAGGTATAGTTTTCTTTTTAACGAGATTCATGTTTGACAAATGGTTTTTATTGTATTATATTAGCGAAGGAATATATTGGAGGATAGATGAAAAAGATATTTATTATAGTAGGTGCCAGACCCAATTTTATAAAAGTCGCTCCTCTTATGAGAATACTTAAAGGCAATGAGCATTTTGAAACTATTCTTGTTCATTCCGGACAGCATTACGATTATTTTATGTCAAAGGTATTTTTTGAAGAATTAGATATAAGTGAGCCGGATTATTATCTCAATGTGGGTTCGGGTAGCCAGGGGTATCAAACTGCCGAAATTATAAAGTCAACAGAGGAGCTTTTGGAAAGAGAACGACCGGATTTAATTATCGTCGTGGGAGATGTTAATACCACAATGGCTTCCACTATAGCGGCATCTAAATTGTATATTAAAACTGCCCACATAGAAGCGGGATTACGCAGTTATGATAGGACAATGCCTGAAGAGATCAACAGGATAATCACCGATTCTCTTTCAGATTTGCTCTTTACTCATTCAAGGGGAGCAAATGTCAATCTGGAAAAGGAGGGAATTGATAAGGATAAGATCTTTTTTGTGGGAAATATTATGATAGATACGATAGTAAACAATCTTGATAGAATAAAAAATAGAGAAAAGTATAAAGAGTTAGGGCTTGAAAGGGGTAATTTTATTCTCCTCACAATGCATAGACCTTCAAATGTAGATGTAAAAGAAACATTTATGTCTATCGTAGATGCATTAGATGATATAGGTAAGAGAATTCCTATTGTTTTTCCCATACATCCGAGAACGGATAAAATGGCGAAGCAGTTCGGTATAGACCTTAATGAAATTTCTAATATGAAGATCATAGAACCGATAAGCTATATAGATTTGTTGTCAATGGAAAATGATGCGAAATGCATTATAACGGATTCCGGTGGTATTCAAGAAGAATCCACATTCCTAAATATTCCCTGTTTTACGATAAGGGAAAATACGGAACGTCCTATCACTGCAGAAGTCGGAAGTAATACGATTGTCGGGACAGACAAAAATGCAATTGTTGATAATGTAATGAGATGTCTCGATGGGGAATGTAAATACGGAGAAATACCCGAGCTGTGGGATGGACAGACAGCAAAGAGAATTGTTGAGGTAATTGAGCATGAAATTGATTAGATGCGGTTTAGTAATCGGGATTTTCACAATTTTAACAATTCCGGTCTTTGGGTTTACAATTTCCGGAGGTTTAAATTATACCCCCTATTACGAATGGGGCAAGAATTATTATGTAAGGATGCCCGTTACAGAGCGGCTAGGTATAATGCCATTATTTGTCGAATCCGAAGTTCATAAAGATGCATATCATTACTATTCTTATTCCGGATATGCTCTGACAATTGATTATGAAATACCGTTTGATTACTTGAATCCCAAAATTTTATCCAAAATTGATTATATGTTCTATTCTAATGTTTCTCTCGGATACGGGCTTATTCGTATATACGCATTGGAAACACCATTAGGGGGAAACAATTTGGATTATCAGCGGTTTTTTAATGCAATATATTTCACCGAAAGAAACGGTATGGATATTAATTCCGTATTTGCAATAGAGAATGTCAATTATATTGGCATATATAGAGACGGAGGGTTTAACTTTATTATTTCACCGTCTGTTAATTTTTCAATTTCCTTTTGACAAAGGCTCAAATTAAATATATTATAAACTTATATGAGAAGGGTATATGAATTTTAATCGATATATAAAAAAAATTTCTTTAACAACATTTAAATCAATCGAAAATGAAACTATTTCGTATGTATTATCGGAGTTGCTGTTAGATGGTGCTTTTCATGGCGGGGAAATAAATAAAGATTTCAAAACAAATGAATTTTCCGATTGGTTGGAAAAACGGTTAAAATACCAACTCGTCTTTCTAAATAATGGAGATTATTACAATTTATTACTGAAAACATTATGGTATATCCAGGAGAAAAGAGGGGCTTCTTTTACAACGTTAGAGCAGTATAATCTTGAAAAGAGATGGTTTTCTCTTTTTCAAAACATAATTTCTGTTATTGCGTTGAAAAAATTTTTTTCAAATGAATTTGGTTTTCGTATAATCGAACCTGCATATATTTTTAAATCTGAAAACAAGTATGCAGGTATACGAGGAGCGATAGATGATAAAATGAAAAGATTTGAGCTTGGATATTCAATAGGAGTATTTAATTTCGCTTTTGAAACCGGATGGTTCTTGCTCCCGGAAGAAATATATAAAGAATTTGAAATTTTGATTTTTGTGAAGAATGAGATAACGAGAGTTAATCTTAATGCCATTATTAATTCAAATTGTAATTTTAGGAGAATTTTAAGACCTTTTAGAAATTACAACATCATTCAAAACACTAATAATTATAAAGGATTTAATATGGGGAATTATTTATTGCCTGTTTACCTGACAGGATTTATATTTAAAAAAGATATAAGGGAGACATTGCCGAAAGATATGGAAACGTTAATTATAAATAAAAATTATAGAGGTTTTATAAATGGCCAGGATTTAAAGAAATATTTTGTCAACAATTCCGACATATCAACCAAGTATATTGAAGGGGAAATGAATGGAATTTCCGAAAAGAAAAAGTATTTATTGATCAGCGCCGGAGCACTAAATTGGGGGGGAAAGATGTGGGAAAGTCTTATTAAGCTACTTAATACTTAGTTTGACATTTATCGAATTTATTATATAATGAAAAAAGAGGGATAAATGAAAGATATTGATAAAACAAAAGAGCAATTACTTAATGAATTATTCGGATTAAGAGATGAATTAAGATCCTTAAAACTCTCCGTAATAGACCTAAAATTGATAAAAAACGAATTAAAAGAGAAGAATAATCTTTATAAGTCTCTGATGGATTTAGTTCCATCACCGGTTGTGATTGTGTATAAAAAGGATTTTGGTTTCGCTTCATGTAACAACGCATTTGTAGAGAAGTTTAATACGGATGAGGAGTATACTAAAAATAATACTTTAATCGATCTTATAGGAAGAAGGGAAGGGGAACGATTGAAGGAAGTATTATTAAAAATTAAATCTCCCGGAAAAACGGATATACGCTTTGTCGATAAGAGTGGTGAGGAAATGAAATTCAATGTTCGAATTTCCGATGTAATCTACAATCATAGAAAAGCATATATTTTATTCCTTAATGAGCAAATTGTAGGGAAAGAGGAGATGTTAAATCTTAGTCTCGAAAAAAAGATACAAAAACAGAATATAGAATTAAAAAAGGTTGTCGACCAGCTTCAAAAAGAGATAATCGAGAGAATGCAAGCGGAGGAAAATTTGCAATCTTCTTTTGATAAACTAAGCAGAGTGCTTGAAGAGGTTGTTAATGCACTTGCCTCCTCTGTTGAAAAAAGAGATCCGTATACATACGGTCACCAACAGATGGTCACTCAGCTCGCATGTTTGATCGCTGCAGAAATGGGGCTTCCTGAAAACCAGATAGAAGGAATTCGAATAGCCGGCTCGGTTCATGATATAGG
>QNBC01000015.1 GCA_003641665.1 candidate division TA06 bacterium | reverse complement strand
TTAAACAATAGTTCTTTTAACAATTTTATTTTTTCTTTTATCACTCTGTCACCTTTTCCGTTCATTAGATTATATACCAAATTTTCCATTTTATCAACCTGCTTTGGCTTTCCCACTTTTCTTTGATTTAGAATTTCTCGCCTTATCCATTCCTCAAAAAAATTATAAATGTATATAAATCCAAAATATAAAGATTTGGTGTATCATTTGTATTTTTCCGTTGCATCTCTTAATAAATCGTGTATAATCCCCTTATGTGGTTATTTGCCAAATCAGCATTCGGTACGGAAAAGTATACAGCTTTTGAGCTAAAACACCTCGGAGCAAAAGAGATCTTCACCTCTCCCGGTGGTGTTTATTTCAGAGGAAATAAATCCGATATGATGAGAATCAATTATAAGATACGAACCGCCACGCGTATATTGTGGATATTGGATAAATTTCAGTGGCAAGGAGAAAAGGAACTGTATAGAAAAGTCAAAGAAATTCAGTGGGAACGACTATTCCACCCTACCAGATCTATATTGATTCACCATGACACAGACAGAAAATATCTTAAAGATTCCAGAATGCTATCTCTGATATCAAAAGATGCCATATGTGATCGATTTAGAGAAAAAAAGGGATTACGCCCCAATATTGATAAGGAAAAACCCGATATTCGAATTTTTATTACCATAAATAACAATTACTGCTATATTTCACTTGATACAAGTGGAGACAGCTTAAATATGAGGGGATATAGAACCAAAAATCACCCGGCACCACTAAGAGAAACACTCGCTGCCTCATTAATTTTTGCAACAGGATGGAATAGGCGCGATGTTCTTATTGATCCTATGTGTGGGTCAGGCACTATCCCTATTGAAGCAGCTCTTTATTATCTCAACATTCCTCCTCAGATAATACGCAAATATTTTTCATTTATGAATTTTAATTCTTTCGATGTTGATTTGTGGAATAATATAAGAACCGAATCCGTTAAACAGATAATAGATTTTAAAAAAAGCCCCATTTTTGCCGGTGACATATCCGCAGATTTTATAAAAATTGCTATGGAGCATGCAAAATCTGTTGGTGTGGAAAATAAAATTAAGTGGTATGTTGCCGATTTTAAAGATTTTAAACCACCTAAAAGTAGAGGAATCTTGCTAATGAATCCTCCATATAACAAACGGTTAAAGCAGGATAAAATCAATGAATTTTACAGCATGCTTCGTGACACTTTAAAAAGATTTTATAAAGGGTACAGAGCTTTTATTTTAACCGGTGATATGGGAAATTATAAGAAAATACACTTAAAAACAGCTTCCGAAACCAACTTTTATAATGGTCCGATACAGGTAAAACTACTTAAATATCTTATAAAACGCTAATCTTCCACTCTCCTCAATTCGAATATAACGGTGTTATGGGGATCCGGACAGGATACCAGAGCTTTTCCCTTGTTCTCTTCCCAAGGAAGATCCCCCCCATATTTCAAGGCGGTTACAAACGGGAATAACGTATGAAAAGCCCATAAACACATGTTTGTTCCGACTTCATCTATTACAAATTCCTCTCCGACTCTATGGCCGTACGAACATTTCCCCGTTCCCCTTATTTCTACGATTTTCGCTATTATCTTCATAATTACTAATTGTTAAGAAGATAATCCTTCGCACAATAAATGCGAAGGATTATCAATTTTATGCCATTTTTGCAGCGACTGCAATTGAATAAAGCTTTGAAGCTTCACTATCCCCTCTTGATGTAAGAACAACGGGAACATTGGTTCCAACAACTATACCGGCAAGTTCACCACCTGCAAGTCTTGTAACCGCTTTATAGAAAACATTTCCGGCTTCGATATTAGGAAAGATAAAGACATCTGCATCGCCACCTACATCTGTTTTTAGTCCTTTTATCTCACATGCTTCTTTTGAAATTGCAACATCAAGAGCCAAAGGTCCGTCGATTGTGCATCCCTTTATCTGTTTTCTATCGCCCATTTTTGATATTATAGCGGCTTCGGCCGATGCAGGCATTTTGGGATTTGCTTTTTCAGTAGCGGCTATAAGTGCCACTTTCGGATTTTCTATACCGAAACGATGTGCTACACTTACACTGTAATTAATCATTTTTACCTTCTGCTCCAATGTGGGAAGAGGTATAACAGCCACATCCGATAAAAACATTAACTTATGATATGTCGGTACATCAACAACCGTTACATGGCTTAAAACGGCACCTTTGGGAAGAATCCCCTCTTCTTTGTTCAGAATAGCTCTCATATACTTGTCCGTACTAATCAATCCCTTCATTAAAATTTCGCATTCACCGCTTTTCACGAGGCTTACAGCCTTTTTCCCCGCCTTTTGTTCATCGGATTCGTCAACTATGTTAAAAATGGACGGGTCAATATTCTCTTTTTCTGCTACCTCTCTTATCTTATCGGGATCACCAACCATGTATGCATCTACTATCCCTTTTTTTACTGCAGTAGCAACAGCTCCGATTGTATTGGGATCTTGCGCATAAGCAACTGCCATTTTCTTTGTTCTCTCATTTTCCAAACTCTCCACAAGCTCATTAAGATGTTTAATCATTTAAAACTCCTTTCAATAACTTTTTGCCTTTTCTTCATTATTTAATACTCTTAGTACACCGTCTCTTAGCGCTTGCATCTCATCCTCACCCGGATATACAAGAATCGTTGCAATAAAAGATACTTTACTTTTTATCCTATCAACGATTTGTTTGTCGTAAGCAAGTCCTCCCGTAAGTACAATGGCATCCACATCACCGTTTAGAGCAGCGGCATCCGCTCCAATTTCCTTTGCTATCTGGTAAATCATCGCTTCATAGACTCTCTCAACTTCCTTATCTCCCGCTTTTACTTTGTTTTCAACTTCGAGCATATCATTTGTTCCCAAATAAGCAACAATACCACCTTTCCCGGTAATGCGTTTCTTCATCTGTTCCTTCGAATATCTTCCCGATAAAGCCAGTTCAATTGCTTGCCAAACCGGTAAACCACCGGAACGTTCCGGAGTAAATGGACCGTCTCCGTTCAGTGCATTATTGACATCGACTACTCTACCTTTTTTATGTGCACCTACTGAAATTCCTCCTCCCATATGAACAACAATCAAATTTATATCCTCATATCGTTTGTTTAACTCCTCCGCCGCCCTTCTTGCAACAGCCTTTTGATTTAGAGCATGAAAGATACTCTTTCTCTCTATTTCTGGTAGCCCTGAGAATTTAGCAACATCGTCCATCTCGTCTACAACTACAGGATCAACGATGAATGCGGGAATTTTGAGCGGGTCAGCAATAGCTCTTGCGAGTATTCCGCCGAGATTTGATGCGTGCTCTCCCATTACTCCTTTTTTGAGATCTTCTATCATCGTATCGTTAACCTTATAAGTGCCGCTGGGAATCGGGTGTAGTAATCCACCTCTACCGACAACCGCAGTTAAAGAATCCGGTTTTATTTTGTTACCTTCTAATGCATGGAGTATAAGATCTTTTCTAAATTCATACTGATCAATTATTTTTTCATATTTCTCTATCACTTCCACCGAATGCCGTATAGTAGTCTTAAATATCTCTTCTTTGCCGTCAAAAACGGCTATTTTCGTTGATGTCGAACCTGGATTTATCACCAATATTCGCTCCATCATACCTCCTTAACTCTATTAAATATAAAATCAACATATTTTGTATAGTAATCGATATCAAAACATTCCTCTATTTCTTTACTTTCCATTAATTTTTTTACCTCCGGATCATTTAATAGCAATTCTTTAAAACTTTTCTTCTCTTTCCATGATATCATTGCATTATTCTGGACTATTCTATATGCATTTTCTCTTGTTATCCCCTTTTCAATTAATTTAAGCAATACCCTTTGAGAAAAAATCACGCCGTTAGTAAAATTGATATTTCTTTCGATATTCTCGTTTCTAACGGCAAGTCCTTCAAAAATATACCTCATCTTTTCCGTCATATATAAAGCTATATGAAAAGAATCCGGTATTATAACACGTTCTACTGACGAATGACTTATGTCTCTTTCATCCCACAAAGCAATATTCTCCATTGCCGCCAATGAATTTGCTCTTAGTAATCTTGCCATTCCTACCATTCGTTCACTCAATATCGGATTTCTTTTATGCGGCATGGCTGATGATCCTTTTTGGCCGGTTTTAAAAGGTTCTTCAAACTCACCGATTTCCGTTCGTTGCATGCTCCTTATATCTATAGCTATTCTCTCAAGTGTCGCTCCATAAACAGATAGAGTTGCCAGTAGAGTGGCATGCCTGTCTCTTGAGACAATCTGAGTTGAAACTTCATCTGCCTCAAGCCCCAGAAACTCCATTGCCAAACTTTCTACCTCCGGTGGAAGATTTGCATAATTACCCACGGCACCTGAAATTTTTCCAACGGCAATTTCTCCCCTTACTCGCCTTATTCTCTTCAGGTCTCTTTTTATTTCTGCATAAAAGCTAAGAAACTTAAGTCCTATTGTCGTAATTTCTGCATGAATACCATGAGTTCTACCGATTGCAGCCAAATATTTCGTCTCTTCCGCCCTTTTCAATATAATATCGGCCAAAACACCAATTTTATCAATTAAAATATCCAGAGCGTCTTTAATTTGAAGAGCCAATGCGGTATCAAGCATATCCGATGATGTCATTCCCATATGTATAAACCTTGATGAATCTCCCACCTTTTCGGCAACACTCGTTAAAAATGATATAACATCATGGTTTGTCGTTTTTTCTATTTCATTAATTCTATCTATATCAAATGATGCATTATCCAATATGTTTTTAAGCTGATCATCCGGGATTTTCCCGAATCTATTCCATGCTCTACAAACAGCTAATTCGACTTTTAACCAGTATTCAAATCTATTTATATCGTCGAAAATTTTACTAATTTCTTGCATTTTATATCTATCAATCACTGCTTCCTCCATAATTTAACCATAAGTTTTCAAAGTAATTCTCATAAATACTCGCTATGTTTTCGTCATCAATCATAATTGAAGTTTCATTGTTATACTCTATTGCCGATGTACTCCAATTTGTGGAACCTATTACAATTACTCTTCCATCAACTATTATCAGTTTTGAATGTGTTGTAATTGCATCACTATCGAAAACCACTTTTACTCCACCACCTTCAAGATATGTTTTTGCATCACTATTATAACTATTTAACGAGTAGTTATCGCTTGAATGTTCAAGTATTACTTTAACATCCACATCGGCTTGAGCTTTATTTATCAAATCTCTCTTTAATAATTCAATTTTGCTTAAAGAATCACTACTGTTTGTCATTTCATACATAACAATATGGATATAACTATGTGCCCCCTTTAATAATGTGTCCACATTGAAAAAATAATCTCTATTATTAACAGTAATATAGGTGGGTGATGTCGAATTTTGCGTTTTATTTCCGCCTATTTCACAACCTACGAGAAATATAAGAATTATTGGAAATAACCTATTTATTCGCATCTTTCCAATCATTGTCAAACTTAATGATTCCTTGATCGGTTAAACAGTGTTTAAATAGCTGATTCAATGTCTTATAAGGAATAGTAGCAATATGAGCTCCCATAAGAGCCGCTTCCTTAACATGTTTCGGATGTCTGACCGAAGCAACTATAACTTCGGTTTTAAAATTGTAATTATCAAAAATTGTAAGAATTTCCCCTACTAAATTCATTCCCTCGTTTCCTATATCATCTAACCTACCTACAAAGGGACTAACATATGTAGCACCTGCTTTTGCAGCAAGTAGTGCTTGATTTGCCGAAAAAACAAGCGTAACGTTTGTATTGATTCCTTCCCTGTTTAATCTCCTAACCGCTTTCATTCCATCAAATGTCATTGGTATTTTAATGACTATTTGAGGAGCTATTTTTTTAAGTTTTCTTGCCTCTTCCACCATCTCCGTGAGATTTTTACTTACAACTTCCGCACTTATTGGACCGGAAACCAATTCAGTAATTTTCTTCAAAATTGCATCACTTTCCAATCCTGTTCGTTTTATCTCTCTTGCCATTAAAGAAGGATTTGTAGTGATTCCATCAATTAGATTGGCTTCAGCTGCATTTTTAATCTCATCCAAATTCGCAGTATCAAGAAATATCTTCATATTACCTCCCAATAATCCTATCGGCTAAAAATAGCATAAAAATCAATAAATTACCAGTGAAAAAATACACAAAATCAATTCCTTTGATTTTCCTTGTTTCCACTACAATTTTATGAGGATCCACAAACTTGCTTTCCATGACATTTGCAATCTCATCTACCCTTTTAAACAGCGAATAAATCAAAGGGATAAGTACCGTTGACAATGCCTTTATTCGCTCAACAAGATTACCGTTGAATTTTGCTCCCCGTAAACTTTGAGCTGTGATTATTCTTCGTGTCTCTTCCGATATTATGGGGACAAACCTCAATGTCAGGCTGAACATCAAGGATGTTTCTCCTACCGGAAATTTAAATATAGAAAGCGGTTTTAAAAGAGTAACTATTGAATACTCCAGCTCTTCAGGTGAAGTTACCATCGCAAAAACACCTGCAAAAAACATTATAACAATTATCCTTAGACCATAATATGTCCCGGTTAATAATCCCTCATATGTGCCATTCAACCTGTAAAATGTAAAAATAATTTTTCCGGGTACCATAAAAAAATTAAAAAATACCGTAAATATCAACAACCATATGAAATATCTAATGGAATAGAATAACTTTGATACCGGTAATTTCAAAATTACACCTATAATTGAAACCAAAAATAGAATTATCAAATACGTATATATATGTTTTATGAGCAAAATCATTATGAATATAATAAAAAAGAGCAACAATTTTAATATCGGATTCATCCTATGAATTATACTCTTTCCTTCAATGTAATTGCCAAAAGCAAAGTCCATATCAATACCTATAAATCAATCCTACTCCGAAATTAAATTTACCCGTGTAGTCTCTCTCTCCAAATAAATTTATACCGTTTTTAAAATAATAATCAATACGGAATTCATCCTGACTTTGTGAAAATATGTCATGAGAATAACTTACAAAAAAGTTATTTGCAAGATACTTCCCGACATTAATTCGTGCATATTTATTTTGAGATAAGAGACTCGTTTCAATATCAAATATGTCAATGCCAAGTTTCTTTTGTATGTTATTTATAATCTTTGTTCTAATATAATAGTTTAATATTTTTTCGGAAATACTTGCCCCGAGAACATTGAATTTTGTGAGTTCATCTGGTGTTAAATTAACGTTTAAAAGCGACAAAATCGATATTATGGATTTTGGGGGAGTTGAATATAGAGAAATCTCGGGGTTTTTTGCATTACCTGTGGCATCAAGATGCACCGTAATATCTTCTCTTTCGTAATGTTCATTTTCTCTATTCATATGTGAAATTTTAGTTTCCGAACGAATCGAAAGTAAAGGATTAAAATCACTTGTATTTGTGAACTGTATAGTTCCCTCTTTTATGTTAAATGCTCTGTCTAAATAGTAGTAAAACCCCCTTCTTGTGGAAACCGTTCCATTTATAAAAATGTTTTTGCCATAATTTCTCACATTTACATTCCCTCCAATTTCAACCTCCATATCCTCATTTCTGAACCATACATTGTTTCCTGTCGTAATAGACACATTAAAATTTGTTGTAAAATTGCTTTTCCCTCCACCATTACCGCCCGAAAACACAGGAGGTTCTCTGAAAGAGATACTTATGTCAGTATTATATATATTTAGATTAGAGTTGATATCAACCATTGTTCTATTGCCGTTAATAAATGCTGTGCCGCTTATTGTGCCGTTTAATAAATCATAATATCTGATATTGAAATCATTGATTTCTGCATTTAATTTATAATTTTTTAATTCTCCGTTAGAATATGATATTATACCATTACCTTTGAAATACCCGTAGTTCTTTGTACCTGCAAGTATGTTAGATACGATTACTTCACTACCTTTCCCCATGATATTAAATATCATTTTTTTTATATCAATACCGTAATTTGGTATTTTAAATGAAATATTATCGGCATTTCCTGCAAAATCGAAGTTTGGATTTTTAACAGTCCCATTTACAGAACCCTTTAAATTGATAAATCCTGAATTGAGCTCCAGAAAATCGTTGTTTGGGATCAAATTAAATGGAATATCATTTAATGAAAATTGCAGTTTACCGTAAGGAATCGATTTAAAATCAATAAAACCTTTCAACCAAGAATAATTATTTTTTATGTAAAAATGCAAATTGTCAAGAATTATTTTATTTTTGGTATAATTAAAATCGCACATAAATTTAGTAAGAGGCACTTTATTCAGACTCAAGGAATCCGAATTAACCTTTACTGCTATTTCCGGATATCTATACCACCCATCAAAATTTATCTCCATATCTGTTATTCCGCTGATATCATATTCCGGAATTATCCTTCTCATAGCAATCAAATCAAGCTGGCTAACTTTTAGTATCCCTTTTAATGCGTTGTGAATCATAACTAAATTCCCTTTAATTTCTCCTCCAGTCAATAAATTAATTCCGATACCCCTTACAGTAATTGAGTCTTCCGAATAATTAATTCTAACCTTATTAGTTGCGAAAAAACCTGAGTCGAATATTTTCCCTGACAAACTGTCAATACCAATTACCCCTCTATCCTTACTTTGTATTAGTAAATCACAGAGAAAATCAAGTTTCCCCATATCTGATTTCAAACTTCCATCAATAAAAAAGATGTTCTTCACTTCTTTTCCATCAATGTTGAATATATCTATATTCTTACCATTCATGGCTACATTTGTTCCGTTAATATGTAAGTTTCCTTTGGGGAGCCTAAATAGCGAATTTATATTTCCTTTTATATTTATATAATTCGCGCTGTACTCCTTGTATTTAAGTTTCCTGAAATTTAAATCGGATGATATATTCGGATTCTTTAAATTGCCCTCAATATTGAACAAACCGGAAATCTCCCCAATCATAGAATCTCCGACGAGATATCCCACCGTCTCCAGATTAAAATCATTTAATTTAAGATTTAAATTTACATAATTTCTTTTATACAAATAGTAACCTGAAGATAAGACATGCAAACTGCTGTCGCTAATCAAGAAAGTGTCAATACTTAAACTATCTGTTGATATGGACATAGATAACTTAAATAGTTTCCTATATTTACTTGGTGTCAGACTGCCCGAGAGATATGTTGTTTTTTTATTGTCTTTATATGTGATTGTCAAATTCAATCTATTCCTGCCGGTGGAGCCTTTAGAATAAATATCCGATAAAAACAGAGAATCCGAATGAATATTACAGAAAAATTCAGGATTGTTAAATGCAAAATAACCTCTTGCGGATATTTTACTATGTTTATAATACCCCACCAAATTATGAAATGATAACGTATCGTTTGCTATTAAAAGATTCCCTCTTAACCCCGTAAATCCGTATATATCATAATCCGTATAATTTGATACCACTTTACCTTCTATTCTATATTTCCCATTATATACCTTTCCTTTTAAACTAAAAGAGCATTTTCCTTGCAACGGAATTGGGTTTGGGATAAAATAATTTACAAAAGACAAATCCCCTTCGCCCCAGGATGTAAAATTGAAAATCGACTTATTTAAATCTACATCTCCAATAAAATTTAAATCAACTTTATTGGATTTCAAGGTAATATCGGTAATTCGCATATCAGATTTACTTATTTCTAATTTCCCTTTATCAGCTCTAACTCTCAAAGAGTCACTATTTACTTTAAATTTCTTTAAATTTAGTATCAAATTGTCTTTTTCAACTTTCATGTTTACGGATATATTGATATTATCGTATTTCTTCCTAAAATTATTTATTACAAGACTCAATTTACCATTTTTTATCTCCATTTTATCGATTAAAATATCCACACCACTTTTAAATCCCGAATTTGAAGCAATAGTATCATTTGCAGCATTACTTATTTCACCGTTCTTTTTAGTAAATAGGTTAACTATGTTTAGCCTATTCCCTTCCATGAATAATTTCATATCAGGTTGAATAAATTTTATATTCCTTACAAACATTCTTCTGAATATAATCGATTTGATCCAATTTATACTGATTTCCATGGATGGTATCGAAAGTATTTCTCCGCTTTTTCTGTAAACGGAAATATTTTTGACAATGATGTCACTGTTATATTTAACATATACCTCTTCGCTATTAATATTACCGTTAATTACGGATGTTGTTATATTTCGCATTTTTTCATCTATTTCTTTACTAAAACGATTGCCCAAATTGATAATAAATATGCTTAGGGCAAAAATTAAAATAAGAAACAAAAAATAAAATCTAATATATTTTTTCATCAATATATCGTTCCTATTGCCAAATAAATTTTCCCCCATTTACTTGAACCGTCAAAGGGATATGCCCAGTCAAGTCTCACAGGCCCAATAGGGGTTATATAACGTAAACCGATGCCAGCATCGGTCTTATAATCCTCAAAAGGAATAAGTAATTTAATATTATTGTTTAATCTACCTATGTCAAAAAAAGTTGAAATAGAAAAATTTCGAAAAGACGGTGATGTTACTTCAAAATTTGAACACGTTAGATTTAATCCTCCATAATTGTTATAAATATCAGTTATACCAAGCGAATTTTCGTTGTATCCCCTCATATTGTAAGCTCCGCCTAACTTGTACATCTGATCAAAAGAGATATTTGAAGCATCAGTATTAGCAAAGGGTACTATAATACCGAATTGTGTTTTTACAGAAAATATAGTATTTTTCAAACTCTTTACGATTGAAAATGAAAGATATCCTTTGTAAAAATTATTGCTTCCATGCAAAATACCACCTGAATACTGTAATTTTAAATAATATCTGTATCCTGTTTTGGGAAATATAAAATTATCGGTATAATCTCTGTTTATATCGATAAAAGCACTATTGGTGTACGAGACAATAAGCGGTTTTTTAAGTCCATTGATTATAGAATCATATGCCGAATTTTGAATATTTACATTTATTGAAATAAAATTGTTATTAAGCCATTGCTTTCCCAATGAAATTTCAAGATATCTTGTTTTCTCAATATAGTCATAGTAATTTTCATTGTAATAATCTGCACTAATCTTAAAAGATAATTCTCGAAATATAAAGTATGGATTTAAATAATCTGCCTTCATGTGATAGAGATACCCCGAATGGTAGCTATATGCGATCTTACCGTTAAATTTTATCCAGTTATTAAGATTAAAAAGGTTATTGAACCCCCATTCTCCTGTAAGAGCCATTATATCTGGTGTTTCATAACTGAGTCCGGCAAATATCCAATGTGTTTTTGCAGGCACAAGGTAAAAAATAACACTTACACTGTCATTCTTTTCCTGAATACCTTCTATTGAAAAATGAACATCACTAAATAAACCGGTTCCGAATACCTTGCTTTGTGATTCGATAAGTTTACCGTATGAACATGGTTCCCCTTTTTTTACTCTTATCTCACGCAGAATCGTATTTTTGTTTATTTTTCCCACATTTTTGAGTTCAATTGATTTTATATATACTTTGGGACCTTCATCTATTATAATTTTCAAGCCTATGGATGCTTTACCAATAACATTAATTTTTGTAAATACATTTGCATAGAGATATCCAATATTTGAATAGTATTTACCCACATTTAGTTCTCCGCTTTTAATTTTATTAATATTAGCGGCAGAATTCTTTTTTATACTTATTAGGTTAATTATTTTATTATCTTTTACAACGGTATTACCTTCAACGGTTATTTCCTTAATCTTATAGACCTCTCCTTCATCAATTTTGAAAATGATGATATTTTTCCCGTTTTTTTTTGTAAGCTCGTACTTGATTCCCACATCGAAATAACCGTTATTTTTATAATATTGTAGTATTTCTTCCTTGAATTTAGTCAAATTTTCAAAATTGTAAATTCGTTTTTTATTGTATTTTATTACACCGTACAACTGTTTTTTCGATACATTTTTATTCCCTTCAAAATCTATTTTATCAACCCTGTTTGTTGCAGTTAGAATTCGTGGCATCACCATCAAAAGGAGAAGCAGAGATATGCTAATACACTTTTTCAAGGTGAACTCCTCTGTAGTAATGTTTTAAGATATCTTTATAATTATAACCTTTCTCAGCCATTCCCATAGCACCATATTGACACATTCCCGCTCCGTGTCCATATCCTTTTCCTATAATTTTAATTTTGTTCCCTTGTGTTTCCATTGTGAACAACGTACTTGGCAGGCTCTTTGATGGTTCAGTGTCATTTTTTAACAGCATCCTTACATTGTTTTTTTCAATTCTGAATTCTCCTGCACCGGAATATACAATCATCTCAATAACTCTCCTCGAAGGCCCTCTCTTCGTAATCACAACGGATTTTATATCTCCAATATCATTTTCGCTTTTCCCTGTTAATTTCTGCAGATTTTTCTTTAAAATCTTGAACAACTCCTCCTTTGAGTAATTAATCGTCCAATTTGAGTATCTTGAAGCACTGCAAAATGGTTTTCCCTTAAAAATTAAAAAACTTTTGGCATCTATTACGGGAGTTAAATATGGAATTTTCTTATTGGTCCACAATTCTCTGGCATCTGCAGTTACCCCTCCGCAAGTGGAAGAGTATTTCGCATCAATTGGTCTGTTTTTATAAGTAAGAATTACTCCTCTTGTTGCATCACATGCCATGTCAACGACATTACTGTTCTCCATAACACCTTTGTAAACCTGATCTCGTATATCGCTATAGACATCACAGTATTTATTTCTGCTGTTTTCTAATTTTCTTATAACGTATGTTCGCGCGGCAACAGCTTGTGCTTTGACAGCCTCGATTTTGTCAATACTCAAATTACCTATTTCGTAAGGCACAACTCCTTTCAAATATGATTCTATGGGAATATTGTCAATTACAATCATTTTATCGTTCAAAATTCTGAATTCTATTTTACCCTTATATCCTCTGCCTTCAAAATATATTGTACCCCAAGGATGTTCAGGGAAAAAACTTACATAATCTCCGATGTTTTTAACATATTTATTCCCCATATGAGCGGATAAAACACCTGCTTCGTATCTAATTTTCCATACCGCGTATGACGGTGATTTTCCTCTCATTCCATTTGTTTCTATAATAATGTTATCATCGGAAGATAATGTTATATTGTTTAATCCACTATGTAGCAGTACTCTGACCGAAGGTTCGGATTTGAGCTTAAATCTGTGAATGCAACCTGAAAAAGAAACAGCAATGAAAATGATTACAACAATTTTGAGTATATGTTTATTCTGCATAAAAACTCAAACCTTTCGGTAACTTCCAATACCTTTTTCATGTCTTTACCAAGAACAATAACACCATGCTTCTTTAACAGTATAATATCATAATTTTTGCTTGTGTCTCCAGCAGCTCTTGCCAATTCCATTGAACCCGGCTTGAATTCTCCCAGAAGCGACGCTTCGGGCAAATATTCGCTTTCAAGGAGGAGGGAATAATCAGGAATACTACCCTTGACAGTAAATGATGTCGAAAATGGAGCATGTGTGTGAATAATAGCTCTAATGTCAGGTCTTTTTCTATAAATGAACTGATGCATAAAGAATTCCATTGAAGGCTTCGGGATAACGTTGTCTATTCTCTCGGCGTCAATGCTTATTTTAATAATATCACTCTCATTCAATTCCCCTTTGTTGTATCCGGATGGTGTAATAAATATATATTTATCATCTTTTATACTAATATTCCCGTCTGTTGATGTAACCAGTCCTCCCTCTTTCAATCTCTTTCCGGCATATACTATTTCGGATCTTATATCCGTTTCTTTAACCAATTAACTCCACTCCTCCCATGTATGGTTTTAAGGCATCCGGTACGACTATTTTACCGTCCTCTCTTTGATAATTTTCCAAAATTGCTATGTATGTTCTCGGTGTAGCAAGCCCCGAACCGTTTAATGTATGAACAAAGTGCAATTTCCCGTCGGATTTACTTTTATATTTTATATTCATTCTTCTTGCCTGAAAATCTTCGAAATTGCTTACGCTTGATACTTCCAGGTATTCATTACTACCAGGTGCATACGCTTCAATATCGTATGTTTTTGCGGATGCAAATGTCATATCCCCCGTAGATAAAAGAATAACCCTGTAAGGTATCTTGAGAATCTGTAAAATCTCTTCTGCGTTATTTAAAAGGCTTTCCAATTCATCATAGGAATTTTCAGGTTTTACAAATTTCACCATTTCGACCTTGTTGAACTGATGCACTCTCTTCAATCCCCTCGTTTCCTTACCGTATGAACCGGCCTCTCTCCTAAAACAAGACGTATAAGCAGTATATTTTATAGGTAAATCATTCTCTTGAAGTATTTCGTTCCTGTGAAAATTCGTTACCGGCGGCTCTGCAGTAGGATTTAAAAACATATCGTCCTTTTCCACATAGTACATATCATCTTCTAATTTTGGTAATTGGCCTGTACCCGTTAATGTTTCTCTGTTATTCAAAAATGGCGGAAACATTTCCTTATATCCGTGCTTCTCGATATGATAATCGAGCATAAAGTTTACTAAAGCTCTTTCAAGTTTTGCACCGATTCCAACATAGCACGGAAAATGTGTGCCGGATATTTTAGCTCCCCTTTCAAAATCGATTAATCCGAGATCATTTATCAAATCGATATGTGATTTTGCTTTAAACGAGAATTCTATTTTTTCTCCCCATTCCCTAATGATTTTGTTAGCATGTTCATCCCCGACAGGGACGCTTGGATGAGGAATGTTGGGAATCCACAATGATAAGATACGAATTTCTTCTTTAAGTTCTCTTAATTCCTTTTCCATTTTCTTAATTCTATTGCCGATTTCCCTTGATTCCATTACATTTTTCTCAAATTGCGGAGTGTTTCTTTCAAGACCTCTGACTTCTTTAGATAGTCTGTTCTTTTCCGCCCTTAAATTATCCAATTCTTTTACAATTTTCACTCTTCTATTATCCTTAGTAATCAATTCATCAACATTTGCTTTTTCTCCCTTGTTTTTTACCGCATTGCGGACCAAATCGGCATTTTCTTTTATAAACTTAATATCAAGCATACATCCTCCGCTATTTAAATTTCTTCCTTTTTTTTATTTTTATCGATTATTACCTTGATTATAGAGATAATTACCAGAAACAGTAGTATCACAGAGGCAATTATAGCACCTACTTTACCCAAAAGAGTAAGAGAAGCAACTATGAGGGAAGCAACACAGACTCCCGAAAATATATACAACAAACTCTTCCAAAACGATAGCCCCAAAAGTACGGCGATAAGACTTCCCGTCCACCCACCTGTTACAGGTAGAGGGATTGCTACAAATAACATTAAACCCATTTCTTTGTATTCTTCTACTATTTTCCCCCTTTTTAAGGAAGCGCCCTGCAATTTGTCAATCCATCTTTTCAATATGGTGTTTCTCGATAATATACCTGCAAGCCATTCCCAGAATAATAAAAGGAAAATAACCGGTATCATATTACCGAGAACGGATAAAATAACGGCTTTAAATACAGGCAAATGAAAAACTTGAACCGAAACCGGAATTCCTCCTCTCAATTCGAATATGGGTAGCATTGATATCAACACTGTCGATATTTCTTTTGAAAAATGGGCACTTAAATTTTCAACGATACCGGATTTATCAAATGCAAATAGTGTTTGTGCAAATCCAATTAAGCTAATTATAGTAATTAATGAGAACCTGAGTATAAACCTCAATTTTCTTTTCACTATTTCTTCCTTCAGCCGTTTTCGCTTTTACCGAAACTCTATCTGATTCTATTCCAAGGTATTTGGCGATATTACTTTTAATTTTAATTTTATTTTCATTAAGTTTTGGTCTGTCCAAAATTATTGTAATATCTACATTTTTAACTTTAAAGATACCTATCTGTTTTGTAACTTTATTAAGCATTTCTACGCTTGATATATTTATGGTCCAATCCTCCGTATCGGGAAACAGATCTCCTATGTCAGGTGAACCTGTGGCTCCAAGCAATGCATCGATTAATGAATGAAGAACGACATCCCCGTCGGAATGGGCAATAACAGAATATTTACAATCTATATTTATGCCCCCGAGTATTATACCATTGCCTTCTTTTAAATAATGAGAATCATAACCGAAACCGGTTCTCAAACTATCTGTTTTCATAATCGAGGATATGAATGTAAAATCGTCCATCGTAGTAATTTTTATATTTTCCCTGTCTCCATTAACAAGCTTGTAATTATCATATGATTTCAAATATGCTTCCATATCATCTGTAATATTCTCCCGGGCTATCATCTCAAGCGCCTTTGCTATTTTATCCCTCTTGAAAATTTGTGGGGTTTGAATTAATTTCACATTACTTCTGTTTAAAGTTTTCAGTCCATCTTTATCATATCTTACCGTATCTTTTGCATCCACATAGGGGACAACACAATCGTTATTTTTGAGCCCTTCTATCATTTTCTTGAATGTTGCGATTTTGAAGTTTGGACGTGCCGCATCATGAATCGCTACATAATCATACCTCGCGGCTTTTATTCCGTTCAACGAGGAATCCTGCCGTCTTTCACCACCGGTAACAATTCTTACTTTTCCTCCGGGCAACAATTTCTCTATTGCTTTACGATCTTCCTCATTAATCACAAGAATAACCTCTTTAATTTCCGGAATTGTTAGAAATTTGTTTACAGAATACATGAACACAGGAACTCCATTCAAATTAATAAACTGCTTTTTACTCTCAATTTTCATTCTCCTTCCTTTTCCGGAAGCGAGAATCACCGCTGAAATATCCATCAAACAATCTCTCCGAAATACATTGTTCCCATACTTGTCTTTATACTACCTGTTATCTCAACATCAACCTTATTTCCAATATGTTTTTCACCATCTTTCACTACCACTATACTTCCATTACATAAATATCCTACGCCCTGAGTTTTTTCCTTTCCTTTTTTTACGATATAAATCTCAACTCTATCCCCTATGTAATAACTTTTCGAAAGCAATCTTGAGAGTTGCTCAACGGAGAAATACTTCACTTTGTTATACATAAAATGTCTTTTTTCAATTTCTCCCAGGGTAATTAAGTAACTGTTATGCATTTTACAAAACTTTAAATAGTGGTGGTAATTATTCCCCTCAACTTCATTTGTAAGTTCAACACGCCCTTTTTTAATAAGGTTATCTAACATAATAAGCGTTTCCTTGTTTCTTTCCCCTTCGGCTTTTTTCAATTCATTGTAGATATAATTCGGTACTGCGATTTTACCAGAAATGAAATTGTATGCAATTACCTTCAAGATTCTCTGATCAAAAACCGCATTTTCATCAATTATAAAATCGTATTTACTTGTTTTTTTAAATAAACTAAACATCTCTCAAATACTCCATTATACTGCTTACATTTTTACATTTCATAATTTTAGCCTTTGAACTCTCAATATTTTCCTTGATATAATAAGGAATAACAATATTTTTAATTCCAAAGCGAATTGCTTCATCCGCTCTTCTTTTCATCCCTTCCACAGCTCTTAGTTCACCTCCCAATCCTACTTCTCCGATAAATACCGTATCTTTCCTTATAACCTTACTGCTATAACTCGAATATATTGCCATGAGAATGGCGGCATCAATTCCCGGATCTCTTATTTTTAATCCCCCGACTACATTCAGAAAAATATCTTGATTCCCCAAAAACAGATGTAATCTCTTTTCCAATACAGCGATTAAAGTAGTAACTCGTTTATATTCAGGACCGTTTACCGAACGTTGCGGGACTCCGTATTTTGTTTCCGCTGCTATTGCCTGTATTTCAAGAAGAAGCGGCCTACTCCCTTCAATTGTAACTGTAAGTACACTTCCGGAAATCGATTCCGTTTCTCTTGTTAAAAAGATCTCCGTGGGATCATTTACCTCTCTCAAACCGTCACTGTGCATTTCAAACAAACCAATCTCGTCTGTTGAACCATATCTGTTTTTTGCGTTTCTAAGTATCCTATATCCTCTGTTTCCATCTCCTTCGAGATAAATTACGGCATCAACCATGTGTTCGAGAATTTTCGGTCCCGCCACTATCCCCCCCTTTGTGACATGCCCCACAACAAAAACAGGTGTATTCGTTGCTTTTGCAAATCTTATTAGTTTTGATGTACATGCTTTAATTCCCGTCACACTTCCCTGCTGTGCATCCGTATCCTCATCGTAAATTGTTTGAATGGAATCGACTATTAATACGCCCGGTTTTACATCCTCGGCATATTTAATTATTTTGTTTACTGAGTACTCGGAACTGAGCAGTATGTCACCGGAAACAGCATTTAAGCGATTTGCTCTGAGCGAGATTTGTTGTAGTGATTCCTCTGATGTTGAATAAAGAACTCTGCTTCCCATTTTTGCCAATTTATACGACACTTGAAGTAGTAGTGTCGATTTTCCTATACCTGGCTCTCCTCCTATTAATATAACAGCTCCTGGAACTATCCCTCCGCCTAAAACCCTATCGAATTCTCCTATTTTCGTTTCAAAACGTTTCACGCTTTTAAAATCTATTTTGTCAAGAGGGGTTGGCGGAGTTGAAACATCAAATTTAAAACCTCCGTTACCCTTACCTTTCTTCTTCTCATTGTATTCTACAAAGCTGTTCCATGCTCCGCATGAAGGACATTTTCCCAACCACCTGTTGGACTCGTAACCACACTCCTTGCATACGAAAACCGCTTTATTTTTTCCCATTTCCCACCTTTATCAGATTAAATTTAATATATTTTGACGGGTTTTCCTTTATATCCACTATCAGAGCATTGAGTTTCTGAATGGTTTTCATTGTCTCCGCATACAGAGAATCCGATTCGGACAATCGCGATATGTTATTACCCGGGGTATTTAATTTTTGAGCAACATCATTCAATTGAACTGATATGGCAAGAAGATTTTTCATGAGACTGTCAGCCGTTTGTGAAGAGTTACGAATATTTTCCGATGATATTTTGACATCATTGCTTACTTCTTCAATCAAACTGTTTGTGTTGGAAAGAATCGAATTAAGATTTCCTATCATGTTCGTATTATTCCCTGAAATATCTTTTAGCCCAATAATCGTTTCTTTCAATTGATCAAATACGGTAAAGATTTGGTCTATGCCTCTATATTCTCCGTGTATCGGATTTTTTATGTTATAATTATCATTAGAAACCCCAGGGAATACATCAATATATTTATTCTCGGCAATTACTGTCGTGTTAACAAGGGTAACCGTCACATCTTTTTTCAGTTGAACATTGCTGGACAAAAGAATTTCAACAAGAACACTGTCACCTGCAAATATGACTTTTCCCACTTCCCCCATTTTTACCCCTCTAACGAAGACCGGATCACCGGATTTTAATCCGTGTACATTGTTAAAATAACAATCCAATTTTACATAATGTCTTTTAAAACTAATATCGTTCATCCACAACAACCCTATTGCTGTAACAACAAGTGCAATTGCAACGAACCATCCGACTTTTATGTAATCGTTTTTATACATCCTATTCTCCTGTTTTTAAATAATAAGAACTCCTAAATTCAATTATATCACGGTTAGAGGAATTCATGAAATCGGAAGTACTTCCGAGAAAAGTTATCTTTCCTCCGGAAAGCATTGCAATTCTATCTGAAATCCCCACAGCGCTGTTTAAATCATGCGTTACTATAATTGAAGTTATTTTCATTTTCCGATTTAAATTGATTATCAATTCTTCAATGGTTCTGGATACTATGGGATCCAGTCCCGTTGTAGGTTCATCGTATAAAATATATTGAGGATTCAAAATTATAGCTCTTGCTATAGCCGCTCTCTTTAACATTCCACCGGACAGATTCGACGGAAAGAGCTCCATTACCTTCGGATCAAGCTCAACCTTTCTTAATGCATCAATAACCCTATTTCTAATCTCTTCCGCAGGCATATTGCGAATGTATTTTAGAGCAAGCCCTATGTTTTCTCCTACATTTAACGATTCAATGAGAGCTGATTTTTGGAATATAAAACCGATTTTTCTTCTGAGTAAATATATATTTTCCCCCACGAGGGGAATATCATCTATAAAAATCCGCCCCTTCTCAGGTCTTAGTAACCCCACTATACTCTTCAACAAAACGCTTTTTCCTATACCGCTTTTCCCTATAATCGTGATTATTTCTCCGTCTCGAATTTCAATACTTAGATTATCCAGAACCTTTCTACCGTTAAATTCCTTCGTAATGTTTTCGACTATAACCATAGGCTAAATATCCTGATTATAATATAATCAAACAAGAATATCATAACTACCGAATAGACAACTGCATTTGTCGTAGCTTCTCCTACCCCTTTCGCCCCTTTGCTGGCCGTTATTCCGAAATAACACGATATGGAAGTGGACATAAGACCGAATACAGCTCCCTTTATTAAGCTCTGTATAAACTCCAACATCCGAAAATGCTCTCTAATCCCAAACAAGAAAGTTTTTAAACCAAATCCCTTTATGTAAACCAAAAATAACATGGCTCCAAAAATAATCAATAGTTCACTGAATACTACCATTATCGGATAAGAAACAAGAGATGCCATCATTTTAGGGTATACAAGATAGTCATACGGGTCTATCGCCATTGTTTCCAATGCGTCAATTTCTTCATTGACTTTCATTGTTGCTATTTCCGCTGTAATTCTCGTACCCACTCTTCCGACAAGAGCGATAGATGCTCCCAAAGCACCAAGTTCTATTATAACGGATTTTGAAATAGCTTCCGTTATGTAAAATTCAGGTATATAACTACCGAGCCTTTGATCAATAATAAATACGGCTATTAAACCACAGAGTATTGATGCTATTGTAACAATTCCTATAGACTCAATTCCGGTTCTTACGATTTCATGAAAGGTCAGTTCGATTTTATGACCTATGTTATGTCTTTTAAATAATGAATAAAAGAGTATATAAAATATTCCACCGATACTATTTATAATAAAATTCATAATTAAGGTCTTATTATTTCGTCGGTAAAATCCGCGAATCTTGTGCTTTTACCGTCAAATACCAGTCTAACAGTACCTACCGGTCCGTTTCTTTGCTTTCCTATTATTATCTTAGCTAGATTCTTATCCTCTTCTGTATTTTTATCTATAAATGCCGGTCTATGAACAAAGAGAACAACATCGGCGTCCTGTTCGATTGCTCCCGATTCCCTTAAATCAGACAGTATGGGTTCCTTTGTTTGCCTCTGCATCGGTGCCCTCGATAACTGTGATAGAGCCACTACAGGAATATTTAACTCCTTTGCCAATGACTTTAAAGAACGGGATATTTCGCTCACCTCCGTGTTTTTACTATCATACCTTCTTGAGGAACTCATAAGTTGAAGGTAATCGATAAATATGATTTTTATGTCATGCTCCTTCTGCAATCTTCTTGCTCTTGCCCTTAGTTCAATTTCATTTAATGAACTCGAATCGTCAATGAATATCTGCGCCTTATCCAATTCTCCTGCGGCTATTACAATTCCCTGATAATCGCTCCTCGTAACGATACCACTTCTTATTCTCGAAGCATCCACTCCACTTCTAATACAGAGCATTCTCCAAACAAGTGATCTGTTGGGCATTTCGAGAGAAAAGAAAGCCATGGG
>QNBC01000014.1 GCA_003641665.1 candidate division TA06 bacterium | reverse complement strand
ATTATACCTGCAAGTAGTGTTATCACGGCTAATATGGAAGCATACCATATTTTAAATGCTATAAAAAACAGAAGAAAAACAAGTATAAGTGACCCGATAGTTGTTATGGTGGAGTCACTTAAGCCTGTTTCATATTCATCGGCTCCGACTGAAAACATCCCTGTATCGCGGATTTTTGTGTTGTTGTGTCTTTTTTCTATGTATGCAATTGTCTTTCCTAATTTTTTTGTTCCCTTAACCATAGCATCCATTTGTGCCATATCTATTGCCGGTGTGATAAACATCAAAATCATCTTATTATCAAGGGATTTCATATATAAAGGACCTGTAACTTGTTCGAGAGCGCCGATTTTAAGAAGCGTATCTTTGTTGGATTTTAAATGTTCATTGAGCCCTTCGAGAAGATCCCCAATCGATGACATGGAGCCTACGACCTCAAATTCCTGAGATTCGATGTCTGATTCATTATCAACGTAATTTTGCTCGAGCATATTATTTAAATTAAGCAAAAATGAATCGAGATTTACTGAAGAGAGCATTGTGTAAGAGCGTTTCAATACGGTTGTGTCGAGTAACATTAAACCGTGATTAATATAAAAGTCCGTTGGATACTCAAGAACGATATCTTTAACGAAATCTTTTCGTTCAATGAGCGAATCTCTGACTTCCCTTGCGATAGTTACAAGAGATTCCGGATTCGGATTCTCTATAGCAACCATAACTCCGCCGTTATTGCCAAAATTATCCGTTACCTTTTTAAATTCTCTTGCGGCCGGTGCATTCTTGGGAACAAAGCCGTAATATGTAAGTTCCAATTTCAAACCGCTTGATAGGTAAAGCATTATAATGGTAAATAGTATAAAGAATAAAAGTAAGATTTTGGGACGTTTGGTTGATTGATTTGTTATCCATTCAAAAAATTTATCCAAAATTACCTCCTCTTAGAAGTTGATTTTTATACGGAACTGTCCTCCGTAAGGGAAGTTGGTATATTCACTGCCACCATTTGAAGGGTTGTCTTTTCCAAATGGAATCATAGGTATTAGCATAATTGTAGAATTTTCATTTGGTATTATGTCTATTTCAGGTAAAACGAGACCTGTTCTGTCAATGGGATTAAATAGAGTGGCGATGTTGAATTTTATATATTCGTTATCATAGGATTTGTTTATATTGAGTATAAATTCATGTTTTCCGAGAGATAATTCATATCCCGACAAAAAATCCAGCCAATCGGCAAGATTGTAATTTTTTGTTTTGCCGTATCCGTTGTAAAGGTATTCGAAATTGATGGATAAAGAATTATCATCTGTTGTATAACCGCCTCCAAGAACGGTAACTGTTTTTTTCCGATCAAGATTATAAAATCCCTCTCCGTAAATATTAAAATTAAGAATATTTGTTGAAAAATCCGAAAGAATCAATTTATATCTATTATCGGTGAGATTTAGTGTAAGCGAATCGAAATCCGTGTAAATGTAATATGCAAAACCTGTCGAGAAATCCAGTGCGGGATAATATCCCTTTATTTCAGTGGCAAATGAGGTGGAATCGAGTACGGATTTCGGTAAAATGACTGTTTCCACGCTAAGGTTTAATGGCATATTTACTTTTAATTTTACGGAATTTACCCCATCAATTTCATCGTTTAAATCAATTAATGTCTTGTATTGAAAGATGTTTGTCGGGTTATATGCGTATCCGCTTCCCCAACCGATTTGCTGTTTCCCTATTGAAGCATAAATTGATTTCCATCTTATTCCTATATATCCGTTTCTCATAAAAAGTCCCGATGTCAGATTATAGGGAAGTGTAAAACCCGGTATATTTGCATAAACGGAAGGAAGGTAATTTTTTAAATCGTATGCCGTTTTACCGTGGTACAAAATATATCCGAATTCTGCTTTCATAAATGTACTGTGATAATTTTTGCTTAATTTGAAGTTGATTTTGTTGTATCCCGTATATGGAAAAGTGTTTCCGTCTTTAAAATTTTGTCCGCTGTATTCGAAATATCCCCCTATATTAAACGCCAGGATTAATGCAAAGATGTAGTTCATTTTAATCCTCCTTGAGGTTATCAGGGCGGAAAACGGACGGGTCTATTTTTATTTTGTAACTAATACTATCTGTAATAAATGAGGATTTTGATTCTGTTTTGTTGTCTATCATAATGGTTTTCATAGGAGTGGAAATCCCGTCTATTACTTTGATATTTTCCTGTATGAGGGTTTTAAGAGGACTTTTCTCGTTATTATGATAAAAATCGATTTTTATCGGGATAAAAGTCTTTTTGTCTATTATAAGTGTAAGTTTGGAGTAAGATATATGACTATCCTTTTTGGGTGTCAATTTGAGATAATAGTAGTTTTTATCCTCTTTTAGGTCGGATGGTGTAAATTTATCTTTAAGGTTTGATAACTCCATATCTTCGTATGTGAAATCCGACCCCATCATCTTTTGTTTCTTTGCTCTCGAACTCAGTCTTCTGATTCTGCCTGTTTCCGGGAAATAAACCCAGACATTGTTTCCTACAAGAAGGAACTTAACTCCTTTGACTGCTTCCGGGTAGATGAAATTCATCAATTGTTTATCCCCGTTATCTGCAGAGAAATATTTTAATTTAAAAGTTCTCTTATGTCCGGTGGTGGTTGTGATGGTCTGCTCCATTATTCCCGATGATTGCGGGAAAGTAGAGACACTGTCCACCTTGGTTAACAATTCCATAGGGCTAAGTGCTATTATGGCAACCAATATCAATTCAATCATATTTCCTCCTTATTTAATTATTTTTAGAAAATTGTCGTAAGTAAGATCAAAATGTTTTTTTATGTTAAAATCCTTTGTTATTGACCAGACCAAAATATCTCCCTCGATAGAAAATATCAATTGATACGCCATTTTTCGCGGATTAAAGTCACCTGAAAATTCGCCGTTATTAATTCCCTCCTTCAAAATTTTCGTAATCAGCTCAATATAACTTTCGTATAGGAGTTTAAGTTTGCGAAGAAGTTTTTTATTGTTAATTACCCCCTGGAAGAGCAGAGGATATATGCCAAAGAAATCATCTTCCCCTATTAAGTGTTTTATTTCTGCTATATAGCGGAAAGAATAATCAATTAAGGAGCTAATTTTACTTTGAGTGGATATATTTCCGTTAAGGAGTTCATTCGGAGCCCTTATTTCTTTGAATATTCTTTCTTCCATTAATTCGTTAAAAAGCATTTCTTTACTTTTGAAATAATGATAAAAACCCCCTTTTGATATGTTGCACGCATTTAAAATCATGTTTAGGGATACACCGTTGTAACCGTGTTCAAGAAAAAGCTTCATGCTCTCATTGAGTATTTTATCTCGAATACACAAACTAACTCCTTCCAAACCGACCGGTCTGTATGTAAATGATAAACAAAGAAATGAGTTTGTCAATCTATTTTATTTTTAAAAATACTATCGATGTTTTTTTACATTGATTTTTGGACAGAGGTTTTCAATGGGGCATTTACTGCAAAGAGGGCTTACCGGTTTGCAAATTGTTTGCCCGAAAGCTACAAGTAAATCGTTGTATTTAATCCACCACTCTCGCGGCAATTTTTTTCGCAGTTGCATTTCGGTTTCAAAGGGGTTTTTGGATTTTACATATCCTAATCTGTTGGAGATTCTGTGAACATGCGTATCAACACATATACCGTCTTTTCCGTAGCCTAATGTAATTACGAGATTAGCGGTTTTTCTTCCTACACCGGGTAATTCGAGCAATTTATCGATGTTATCGGGGACCTTTCCGTTGTATCTTTCTATCTATATTTTCGAAATTTCTATAATGTTCCTTGCCTTAATATGATAAAAACCTACGGGGTAAATGAGTTTCTCTACCTGTTCCGGTGATAGTTCAATCATCTTTTCCGGAGTTGCCGCTTTTTTGAATAGTCGTTTTGATGCTTTATGTGTAACTTCATCTTTTGTTCGCAAGCTCAATATAGTTGAAATTAATATTTGATAAGGATCTCTTGTGCGTTCCTTTATTAAGGTAACAACAGGCGCATCCATCTTCAGATTATCAAGTTCAGTTAGTATTTTGATCATTGTTTGCGTGTCCATACGGAGATTCTACAATAACCGACTATTTTTGTCAAAGTCCAATAGATCCGTCACCATCAATTTACGATGATTGCACACGATTTTATTAAATTCCTACAATGGCAAATTTATTTTTTAGTGGGTAAATTGATTAATTTTATGCCCCTAGAAACTATCAAGTCAAACATTCCATTTTCGATAAACGGTAAACCTGCTTTTATAATGTTTGACATTGTAGATTTATTATTTTATAATTTTAATATGAATTTAGTGCCAGAATTTATTATTAAAAAATATGCGGAAGGGGAGAATTCCGGTTTTATCAACAGCGTGATTTTATCCGTTGATATAGTCGGGTTTACGAAGATTGCCGATGAACTGGCAAAACACGGGAAGAAAAGCGTCGAAGAATTGAGTAATATAATAAATAATGTATTCGGAAAATCTATTAATATTGTCTATAGAAATTACGGATGGGTTTCTTCTTTTACCGGAGATGGTTTTATCGGAATATTCCCTATTGAAAAGTGTATTAATGCTATTTCGGCTGCAAAGGAGATAAATCTTGAAATACATAATACCGAGATAAAAACAAGATATGGAAAGTTTGTTATTTCAATAAGATCGGGATTATCATCCGGAAAAATTAGATGGGGAATTATAAGAACTACACACGGGAATTATTACTACATAGAGGGCAATCCGTTAAGAAATTCCGTTAGAGCTCAAAAACGCTCGAAACCCGGGCAGATAATTCTGCAAAAATGCATTATAAAAAAATGCGGTAGCGATATCGATACGAGAAGAAAAGATAAATATTTCATATTGGAAAATATTAACAAAGGTATAACTATCACAAGTGAAATGCAAAAGGATATATTCGACGAATCCACAATTGAGGAATTTGTGCCTCTTCAATTGAAGAAAGTGGGGACAGGGGGAGAATTCAGGTACATTACTTCATTGTTTTTATATTTCAAAAATAAGGATGAGATTGGAGATTTTATAGTTAAAATTTCGGAGCTGGTGAACAAATTTAACGGCTTCTTAAATAAAATCGATTTTGCAGATAAGGGAAATACGATGCTTATCCTATTCGGGGCTCCTGTTGCCCTCGAAAAACCGGCTTTGAATGCATTGGAATTTGCATATAAAGTTAGAGAGCAGTTCGGGGGAGAAGTTAAAATGGGGGTTGGCGAGGGAGTTGCCTATACAGGTGTAATTGGTATTGATAAGAGATGCGAATATACCGCTATAGGGGAGATAGTCAATATGTCTTCAAGAATAGGAGAGAAAATAAAATGGGGAAAAATATATGTAAGTGAAAATGTTTATAAGAATTCAGAGAATAGGTTTAATTTTGTCTCTCTTGGGGAAAGGAAATTTAAAGGGATTAATCGCGGTGTCAAGATCTATGATATGAAAGATAGAAAATCACTCACTGAAAAATTATATCCGGGAGAGGCTATCGGAAGGAAAAATGAGATTGCAAGTATAGTTTCTCTGATTGATGAGGTGAGAAAGGAAAAATCCGGCAAAATTGTTTATATTGAAGGGGTAGCCGGTGTCGGAAAAAGTCGTTTATTGATGGAGGTGAAGAAGAGAATTTCTCCTGATGAGTTTGATTGGTTGTATTTGCCCTGCGATAATATATTGAGAGAAAGTTTGAATCCGCTCTTGTATTTCATTAAGAGACATTTTTTATCCGATAATAAGGACGATTATAAGAAAAACGAGGAAAAATTCAATAGAATTTATAATAATTTGATAAAAAAGACAAAGAATAGAAATCTAAGGGATGAATTGAAAAGATACTATCCTTTCATAGCTAATTTTGCAGGCATTGCTACAATTGAGGATGTACATTCCAATATGAGCCCTGTTGATATTTATAAAAATACGCTTCATGGTCTTCTTGCTCTATTGAAAACATTGAGTAATTTTAAAACGTTGATTATTGAATTCGAGGATATTCATTGGATTGACAGCGATTCGGTCAATTTCCTAAATTTATTAATAAAAAATATCGAGCAATTTCCAATTGTTTTAATCCTTATTGGAAGACCCACAGAGAATAATAAAATAAAGGAACTTATCAAGGGAAATATTCGAGCAAACGTTATGCGAATTGGAACGCTGAATAAAGTCGATTGTAAACAACTTGTAAATTCTGTCATAGGTGCTCCGGCTAGCGATGAAATAATTGATATCATCTGGAATAAAGGAGAGGGGAATCCCTTTTATATCGAGCAAATTGCAATGTATCTCGTTGAAAAAAAAATAATTAGAATCGAAAACGGTAAATATGTTTTAAAAGAGAAATTATTTGATGTTCCCGAAAGCATAAGTAACATTATCATTTCAAGAATCGATAAACTGGAAACGAAGTTGAAAAACACGGTAAAGACAGCTTCGATTCTCGGAAGGCAGTTTTCCGTTAGGGTTCTTATCGCAATGTTAAAAAACAATGTTAATTTATCCGAATTAAAAAGAGTGGAAAACAAGGATATTTGGAAAATTATTAATGACATTACGGGCATATTTAAACATGCACTTATAAGGGATGCGGTTTATAATATGCAGTTGGAAAAAACATTGAGAAGATTACATAAAGCGGCTGCTGAGGCAATCGAAAAACTGTATTCTAAGGATATCGGTAACCATGTCAGTGAACTTGCTTATCACTATTACGAAGCCGAAGAGTATGACAAGGCTAAAAAGTATCTGTCAATTGCCGCCCGAAGAGCTATGGAGCAATATCAAAACAGTGATGCTCTGGAGCTATATGAAAAACTTTTGTATATTGAAAGCGATAAAAAAAAGATAGCCGAAATAAAATTAAATATTGGAGAAATATTCAGACGAACGGGCAAATGGAAACAGGCAATAGAAATTATTAGGAAGACATTAAAGAGCGTAGAAAAACTGAATGATAAATATCTTATGGCAAAATACAACGAAATATTGGCGGTAATTTACGAGAATACCGAGAGAATAAAGGACGCCGAGGAGCTTGCCCGAAAATCATTGTCATTATTTAAGGATATTGGATATGATGCTGGTGTTAGCAGAGCAATGAATATTTTGGGAACAATATATTATCACAGGGCGGAATATAAAAAAGCTATCGACTTGTTTAATAAAAAACTTAAAATAGATAAGGAAATAGGTTTTAAAAAGGGATATTACAGTGCACTTAGCAGATTAGGGTTGATTTATTTTGATTATGGGAAATTTAGTATGGCTCTTAAAATGTTTAAAGAGAATTTGGAATTCGCACGACAGAGTGGGAATTTGGCTATCGAGAGTCATATGCTCGGGGATATTGGGCTTGTATATTGGAAAGAGAAAAAATACAAAAAAGCCATAAAGAATTTTATAAAAGTCTTTGAAATATCAAGGAAATTAGGAGATATGCAAAGCGAAGCGGAAGCAGTGAACAATTTAGGGATTGTTTATGAGGAGATGGGAGATTACAATAATGCACTTAAATATCTGGAGCACGGATACAAATTATGCAAGGAAGTCGGGGACAAATTGACATTGGGGTATACAACGGGGAATTTGGGGCTTGTGTACTTTTATAAAGGGAATTTTAAAAGAGCCATTAAAAATTTTGAAATGACGAGGAGGATAGCTGAAGCCACAAACGATCCGTTAAGCCGAGCACTGGCTTTCCTTTCACTCGGAGACGTGTATATGATGAAAGGTGATTTTAAACGTGCGCTTGTATCGGTAGAAAACAGTATTGACATTTACTCAAGGATAAAAATGGATTATATGTTGTCCAGTGCCTATTGTTTATATGCCCGGATTCTAAAAACAACCGGTGATTATAAAAAGTCGGTATTGATGTTGGAGAAGGCGGAAAAAGCATTAAATAAATCCCCTCGCGATGATGTCAGGTTTTCTTGCTTAATTTTAAAAAATGAGCTCTTGTCCGATAAAAAAAAGGCGGTTGAAAATTTAATGGAATTAGCGAAACATACTGACGATAAAAACAATAAAGCGGATATTTATTATTCGATATTTTTAATTACAAAAGATAAAACAATTGCACGAAGGGCTTTTAATCTATACACAAAATTATATGAATCCTTGCATAAATACATTTTTAAAAAGCGAATAAACGAGTTAGAAGAATTTTTAAAGAAGTAAAGTAGCTTAAACAGATGGCGGGATTTCGGTAAAAAGTTTTAAGGAGGTAAAATATGAAGAAACTAAATTTACTTCTATATATTTTTATTGTTCTGTTTTCCGGATGCATACACAATTCCGAATATTTGAATTACCCGGGTGAAATTAAACCTGAAATCAACAATCCGAATGCGGTGCTTGTATCGAATTTATTGTTTAATATAAAACCAAACACATCAAAATGGTTTTACTTTAAATTTGCACCGGGAGATACTATTGTGATAAATTCATGGACAATAAAAGGGGATAATATCAGCAACTTTAACATTTTAAGATGGCCGAATTCGGAGATATTTAGTACATCTGCAGTTAAAATCATTAGAAATGAAAGAATAGTCAATGAACGAATAGCAATTTATAGATTTAAGATATCAAATACGAGTTTATTTTCAACAAAGATGTATAAATTGATGATATATAGAATTCCCGAATATAAAGCATTTGCTAGATTTAATACAACTGTCTATTGGGACACACTTTATGATACGACATTTGTTACGCAAAAGGAATCGGTTCTTGTAAGCGTGGACACTGCAATTGAGAAGGTGTTGGATAGCAAAATAGAAATGCCCTATATGAAAAAATCTTATATAGAGGTAAATTTGCCGAAAAACACACTTTTTTGGGTATACTGGATTGGAGCTTTCGGTACAGGTAATAAAAATGAAAGCAGATCAACGGAGGATGGGTTAAATATACCCCTTCGTTCATTTGCCTTAGGCAAAATAAAAAAAATAGTAGGTAATGGCAGAGGAGCTACCATTGATTATTATTTTATAAAAAGGCAAAGAGATGTGGATGATTTTATGAGTGGGCTTGATTTTTACTCCTTTAAGAAGGGGATTGGAATTGTAAGTGATTATGGGAAGATAGAGGAGCCGTTAGAGGGACGTTTTTTTATAGCGGTAAAGAATAGCGATTTTAAGAAGAGAAGGGAAATGGTCAGATTTAAAATTCTTGCTCTGGTGGGTATTCCTCATTACGAATACGACTATATCACTGTCCCGAGGGTAAGACGGAGGTTCGTCCCGAGAATTTAAAAAAGATTGTATGTATAAACGGATTTATTAAGCAAAATTTATTGGCAACAAAAAGATTATTTGACTGTGACATCATAATAATATATAATTCGGCAGTGAATGTTATATTTTTTATTACATGATGGGGGTTTATAAATGAAAAAGAAATTACAAATTGCTCTGTTTTTTATAATTTTATCTGTTTTTATTTCTTCATGCTTTAATGCCGGGGGAAGAAATACTGAAGTTTATTTTAGTCCCAATATAAAAAAACATCTCATGGCGGGAATAAAAAATGCGAGAGAATCAATAGATATAGCGATTTACGTGTTTACGGATAGGGATATTGCCGAACTGTTAAATAAAAAGGCGAAAGAAGGCGTGAAAATTAGGGTTCTGTTTGGAGAAACAAGTGATGAATATTCTTCTTCCGTCGATGAATATTTAACCACCGCTATTTATAAAAAAAGAGATGGTATACACAGGTTCGAGTCGGACGGGATTATGCATGATAAATTTGCAATTGTAGATAACAGAATTCTGATTACGGGATCTTACAACTGGACATATTCTGCAAATGCAAAAAATAATGAAAATTTAATAATTATAAAAAACAATGATAGTGTGATTAAGCGATATGAAAAAGAATTTTCACGTTTGTGGAAGAGGGGAAGGGTAATAAAGACTTATATCGTGAAGGGAGAAATCAATTTTAATAATATCAATGATGTTAAAAAATGTAAGGGGAAGTATGTTACGGGCATTGGCACCGTTAGGAATGTCGGTTTCTCAAAACGTAGCGGAACATATTTTCTCAATTTCGGTGAGCGGAGAGGAGGATTTACAATAGTGATTTTCAAACGTACTGCATCGTCATATATAAATAATAGAGGTTCCATATTCAATCTAAAAGGGAAAACGGTAAGATGTTACGGTAAAATCAAGTATTATAAAAAATATGGTTATGAAATTATATTGAATGATTATAAAAAATTGGAGATTGTAAATGATTAAAGTTAATAAATTCAACGAATCGATGATTAGAAAGATGACTGTTCTTGCCGATAAATATAACGCCATTAACTTAGCCCAGGGATTTCCGGAACACACTAAAAAAGAAATAATTGATTTTGCATTAGAAGCTATTCATGCGGACAATAATCAATACACCGTTACATACGGGCTCAAAGAGTTGCGAGAAAAATTGGCTGCTAAAATAGGAAAAGAAAAGAACATTGATATAAACTACAACGATGTAATTATAACATGCGGAGCAAGTGAAGGAATTATGGATGCAATTTTAGGTAATTTGCCTCCTCAAGGAAAAGTTATTATCTTTGAACCCGTTTATGAAAATTATATTCCCGCTGTAGAAATCGCAGGAGGGGAAATAGTAACAGTACCAATAGAAAACGGTAAATTTGATATGGAATATTTTTCTAAGATTTCGGGCAAGGGAGATTTTATTATAATTAACACACCTCACAACCCCACAGGGAAGGTTTTTACGGAAGAAGAACTTAAATTTATTGCGAAAAGTGCGAGAGAACTGGACTGTGTGGTAATTGCGGATGAGACATATGAGTATTTAACTTATGAAAAAGAACACATCTCGATTGCCTCAATGGATCGTATGCTCGAAAAAACAATTACCGTGGGAAGCTTTTCAAAAACATATTCCATAACGGGATGGAGGCTCGGATATGCTTATGGGAAGGGACTTTTAATGCAGAATATTAAAAGTATCCATGATTATATGACAATTTGTGCTCCTACTCCTTTTCAATATGCAGCATTAAAACTACTTGATTTGCCTGAAAGTTATTATCAAGAATTTATAGATTCATATCGCGAGAGGAGAAACTTTATGATAAGCAAGTTAGAGGAGTGCGGATTTACTTTTGTAATACCGGATGGAGCGTATTACATATTTGCAAGGTTACCGAATAGAGTGGAAGAGGATGATGTAAAGTTCTGTTTTGATCTCGTTGAAAACGGTGGTGTGGCTCTCGTTCCCGGTTCGAGTTTCTTTTATAAAAAAGAGAAAAGCAGATATGTTCGTTTTTCTTTTTCTAAAGATATGAAATCCATAATTGAGGCTATGAGAAGATTAAAAGAGTATTTGGGATAGTTTTGGATTTTAATAAAAAAAGAGGGAATGAATCCCTCTTCTTTTTTGCTTGTGGGTTCTAGTTTATGGATTTACAAGATAATGAAATCCCCATAGGTTTGCATCATAAGGTATTGAATCGTCAGTAAGGGTTCCATTGGAGAGAACATCAAATCCGACTCTGTAAATGCCAGGATTATGTGGTGTTGTCCAACTTCCGTGATATACACCGGCTATTGTGCTATCTTTCTGGAATCTCCATCTCCACATGTGAGAATGCAAAAAGGCAAATGCATCCGACTCATTTGTATAAATTGTAATGTTTGCATGATCTCCGGGTTTTACTTTTATTATGTCTTCCCTTTTTACCAGATTTGTCACATCGGTAATTAATGTATCAAGCCCCGTATTTTGCAGCGTGATTCTTACACTGTCAATTTGCACATTATTGCTATCGGTTGTAATTTCCGTTCCGCTTATAGCATATAATCTCCATCCTCTGTGATAAGTGCTGACCGTGTCTTTTTTGAATATGGCGGATCTTGTCCATATGTCGGTAAATTGTTTTTCTACGATTACAGTATCACCGTTTAGATTACCGTAAATATGAAGAATCCCCGGAATATGGCCTATAACGGTGACATATGCCGAATCTCCGGAAATGTTAACGTTTATTTCCCTTGTTATGCTTTGCGATGTATCTCTTGTTCTATACCAGAGAAAAATCTGATCGAATTGTGTCATTATGGTGGTTGGAAGAGTTTCCTCTCCATAATGACTATCCGCATTAAACCATGTTGCATCCGTCAATATGAGATCTTCGATTGCGCTTTTATCCGAATTCGTCGGACTTATACTACAACCGGCAAAGAAAGCAATTAGAAGAATAAAAGATACACTTAGAACAACTGATCTTTTCATATGGACCTCCTTTTAAATCCATAATATAGACGATATCACGTAAAAAAAGGTTTACATTTTATTATATTTTTTCGGGAAATCATTTGTGGTAAATAAAAAGAGCGGATTTTTAATCCGCTCTCTAATACAAAAAGCAAGCTAAAATCAGTTGTCCTTTATAATGCGTTTATCATCTGGGACCTGTTTTCTCGACAGAGAAATTTTACCTCTATCATCTATTTTAATTACTTTTACAGCTACTTCATCTCCAAGTTTTAATACATCGCTAACTTTTTCAATTCTATCATGTGATATTTGAGAAATGTGAAGTAAGCCGTCTTTTCCCGGTAAGATCTCGATGAAAGCACCGAAATCTGTTATTTTTTTGACTTTCCCGAGGTATATTTTTCCGACTTCCGCCTCTTCCGTCAGCGATTTGATGTAGTTTAAAGCTTTTTCGATATTCTCTGCGTTTTCCGAGTATATCTTCACTTTGCCGTCATCATCGATATCGATTTGTGTACCGGTTTTTTCTATGATATCTCTGATTGTTTTCCCTCCGGGACCAATGATCAATCCTATTTTATCCTTTGCAATCATAATGGTCTCCATGCGAGGAGCAAAAGGAGATAACTCACTCTTGGGTTCCGGTATGGTTTCTTCCATCTTGGAAAGAATAAAGTCCCTTCCTTCCTTTGCTTGTACAAGAGCCTTTGACAATATTTCAACCGATATACCTTCGGTTTTTGTATCAAGCTGAATAGCCGTTATCCCTTTTCTTGTGCCGGCAACTTTAAAATCCATATCGGCATAGTGATCTTCTTCACCCATTATGTCTGAGAGAACAACATATTTATCGTCACTTTCATAAACCAATCCCATTGCTATTCCCGCCACATGAGATTTAATGGGTACACCCGCATCCATTAGACTCAAAGAACCGCTGCAAACCGTAGCCATTGATGATGAACCGTTTGATTCGAGAATGTCGGATACAATTCGTATCGTATAAGGAAAAGATTCTTCTGATGGGATTACGGCAGATAGTGCGGTTTCAGCGAGGTGACCGTGACCGATTTCTCTTCTACCCGGTCCTGAAACTCTTCCCACTTCTCCTACACTATAGGGAGGGAAGTTATAGTGAAGCATAAATGTTTTCGTAAGCTCGCCCTCTAATTCTTCCAATCTTTGAGTATCGTATTGAGTCCCCAGGGTACATGTACCTAAACTTTGTGTTTCTCCTCTTGTGAAAACTGCCGATCCGTGTACACGTGGTAGTACTCCTATTTCACATGTAATTTTCCTTATTTCGTTTGTTTTTCTTCTGTCCAGCCTGATTCCCTCGTTGAAAATCTTATCCCTCATAGCCTTTTTTCGTATCTCTTCATAATATAACCGCATCTCTGCTTCGCTTTCAGGGAATTCTTCTTCTAATTTTTCTTTAATAGAATTAAAAAGAGAATCGTAGGCATCATTGCGTTCCTTCTTTTCTATGATATTCATGATTTCAGGCAATTTTTCCGATGCAATTGCATAAACTTTGTCCCTCAATCCTTCTGTTTCAACAGGTGGTTCAACTTCCATTTTTTTAGGGTTTACCTTAGAAACAAGTTCTTCCTGAAGCTCTATTATCTTTTTAATTTCGATTTGTGCAAGTTTTAGGGCCTCCACCAATTCATCCTCGGTGATCTCCTGTGTCTCGCCTTCAATCATTGTAATTCTTTCTTTATTACCTGCCACGGTAATATTTAATGTACCTTCTTGCATTTGTTGTGTTGTGGGATTTATGACATATTGTCCTGCAATTTTACCAATTCTCACGGCAGCAACAGGCATTAGAAAAGGAATGTCGGATATGGAAAGAGCGGTGCTTGCACCGATTACCCCCATGACATCGGTTTCGTTTTCCTGATCGTATGAGAGTACCGTTACCATTATTTGTGTTTCATTCCTGAAACCATCGGGGAACAAAGGCCTAATCGGTCTATCTATGAGTCTCGACGATAAGATTTCCTTTTCCCTCGGTCTGCCTTCTCTTTTGAAATATCCGCCAGGGATTTTCCCTGCTGCATACATTCTTTCTCTATATTCAACGGTTAGCGGAAAAAAATCTAACCCTTCTTTTGGCTCTTTTGCCATACATGCCGTAACAAGTATAACGGAATTGCCATATTTGACAATACACGAACCGTTAGCCTGTTTTGCTAATTTTCCCGTTTCAATTGTTAATGTTCTGTTTCCTATTTCTCTTTCTACTTTAAGTTCCATATACTCCTCTGTTATTTCCTAAGACCTAATTTTCCTATTAGTTCTTTGTAACGATTAAAATCCTTTTTCATAAGGTAATCGAGTAGTTTTCTTCTTTTCCCAACGAGTTTCAATAATCCCATTCTGGAATGAACATCTTTTTTATTTATTTTAAGATGTTCCGTTAGGTATTTGATCCTTTCGGTTAAAATAGCTATTTGAACTTCGGCGGAACCCGAGTCCTTATCATTTTTACCGAATTCTTTAATCAGTTTCAATTTGTCTTCCTTTGACAAAGCCATTGTTTGTTACCTCCTTTAGCATATCTTTTGTTTTCTTAATATCTTCTTTAATCTGTTTGCTCAGTTCCTTTTCGTTTTCAAAGATCCTTTCCTCTCTTATGAAGTGCCATAAAAGAAGATCAACTTTATAACCATATATAATACCATTAAAATCGAAAATATGCAATTCGATATTTAACTTATCCATTGTTTTTTTTATTGTAGGGGCTCTACCTATTGAGACGACTCCCTTATAAAGTTTGCCTTTGATTCTTGCCGTTGCGGTGTAAACACCGTCTTTGGGTAAAAGTTTTCCCTTTTGAACATTAAGGTTTGCTGTGGGGAAACCCATTTTACCACCGATTCCGCTTCCATGAATTACATCTCCGTTTATCATATAGGGATGATTTAAAAACCTTTTTGCACGGTCAAATTCCCCTTTCAATAGAAGATTTCTAATTATGGAACTGCTTATGATTACACCTGTGCTCGAGCAGATTAGAGGTTCAATTGTCTCAACATCGTAGTAAAAAGTGTCCTCGTATGATTTCAAAAACTCATGGTTACCTACTCGATTGTAGCCGAAATGATGATTGTTTCCAATGAATATCTTTTTAGCATTCAATTTGTTGATAATTATATTTCTTAAAAAATCATAAGCTTCCATATGCCATATATTTTTATTGAACTTTATAATGACAAGGTAATCGGGGTTCAGTCGCGAGATAAGATCTATTTTTTCTTCTTTTGTTGTCAAAATAATATTATCCTTACCGTTTCCGATAAAAAAGCGAGGTATCGGGTCATATGTGACTACGACGCTTTTATAATTGGCTATCCGAGCACTATCTATCATTTTTTTTATTAAATATTGGTGTCCTTTATGCACTCCATCGAAGGAACCAATGGCAATGTATGATTTTGGGATATTTACATTCTTGAGATTTTCAATAATATTCATACCAGTACCTTCTTGGGATGTATTCTATTGTCGGCAAGTTTTGTACCTATTGCCACGAATTTATCTTTATATTTCAAAAGAATTGTTTCATCTGTAGATATGTCCGGATTTGTTTCAATGTCTCTTCCGTTTTTTATTCGATTAAACATAATTTCATCAATTTCACAAACGGGAAGTTTCAATAAGTGATTTATATCAATAGAGGACTCTTCGATGTTTTTTATACTCTTCAAATTATCGAGTAAAACCGCTTTTTTAATATTGATTTCATTGATGCCGGTTCGCCGTAATTCCACAAGAGTCGATGGGATTTTAATAAAATCGCCGATTGCTTTTGCAATGGAACGTATGTATGTACCACCGGAAACGGTTATATTGAAATGGATGTAAGGCTTTTTATAATTATGAATGTTGAATTCGAAAACTTTTATTTCTCTTTTCTTTGGTTTAACATCTACTTTTTTCCTTGCTAGCTTATACATGGGTGTGCCGTTTACTTTTATTGCCGAAAATTTCGGCGGGAACTGTTCCTTTAGAGAAAGAACATGGTTTTCAATTGCTTTTATATCGATTGTTTCGGGAATAGTATTTTTTGAAATAATTACCTTTTCGCCTTCAATGTCAAGAGTGTCTGTTTCATAACCTAATTCTATTGTTCCTTCGTATTGTTTTTGCGAATGTTGGATAAAAGATTGTAATTTTGTATAGTGTCCCGTTAATATAATTACAAGCCCCGAGGCAAACGGATCTAGTGTACCGCCATGACCTATTTTTAACTTATTTCCCAATATTACTCTTAATTTTCTAATTATATCAAATGTAGTTATACCGGGAGTTTTATCAATTAATAGACACCGATTGAAATTAGAATTGGTAACTGAGTGATATCCTGTAGTTGCTCGTGTTAAAACCATAAATATCAGAATCTACGCCTATGTCTATTTTGAACTGTTTGACCCTTATCCCGCCTCCGTATGTAAAACCGTGCCTATCACCGGAATAATCGAGGAAATATCCGAATCTCCCGGTTATGAAGTTATAATATGTGTATTGTACTCCTATTCCCATCCATGTATCTTCCAGCTCTTCTTTTGCAATTTCCCAGAATGTTTGTCCCGTTGAATCGGAGCCGAAAACAAGGACTTTTATGAGGTCCATAGTTGCAACAAAATCATTTAATGAATCGTGAACCGGGTTTGAAGCGAATCCTAAACGAATAAGTCGAGGCAGAGGGTCGGAACTGGATGATTGCAAGTAATTTATATTAGGCCCTATGTTTTGTAAAGAAACGCCAATATTTAAATAATTTTTTATAGGTTTATATAATAATCCGAAATCACCAGCAATGGCAATTCCTTCACCACTTCCCGAATTTTCGGGTAAAATTGTTCTTATTACCCAATCCGGAGCTAGAAACAGATAAATGAATTTCAATCCTATTCCAATAGAGAGTTTATCGTTAAATTTTGTAGCATAACTAATTTTGCCTTCCGCATCAAAGACACGATACTCTATGTTTATACTACCGGTTGCATCCTGAGCATTTATCATACCGGGAGTAATGTAAGTTATTTCTCCACCTATTACTCCGTTCCATTTTTTTACAGGATGTACAATGCCAAGATATTCGTAGTACATATCGGGAGCAAGGCCGGGTAACCAATTTGAATGCATTAATATAATATCGTTATTTTCAATAAAACCTGCTCCTCCTATGTTGTAGTAATTTGCAAGAGCATTATCTGAAATTGCAGTAAAACTGTTTCCCATTCCCACCGGACCTGCTCCGGGGAATATTGTTAAAAATACAGCTCCGGCTTCATTTGCCGTTGCTGAAAGAAAGGCGGGTGAGAGCATTATAAAAAATGTAATAACCGCTAAAAAAGATATTTTTCGCATATCTACTCCTCTTGTATCATTGTAAGATAGCAAAATAAACATTGAATGTCAAGCATATTAAATTCAAAAAGGTAAATGGCTCCGCCTGCACTAAAGTTTCGGCGGATAGGTCCGCCTGCACCAAAGTTTCGGCGGATAGGTATAGAAATATTAACCGATAATAAGTGAGATGCCGAAACAAGTTCGGTAAAACCTACTCCCTGTTACCCTGAAAATGTTTCAGGGGCTCTGATTTACGATAAAATATAGAATCTCGAAGGTGGATAAAAGGTTAAAAACGATCTCAGAGTAAAAAGGGATAGCAAAATAAATTCAAAAAATAAAAGTAAATTTGTCATTTTGGACTTTTTACACAGTTCCAAAACGAAAGCAAATTATCATAATTGATTTATAACAAGTGTTAAGTATATCTTTACCATATTTACATTAAATCTAAAAACGGTTAATTATTCCGCACTATTCAATATAAATAGATTATTCTAAATCGATTGCAGTTGGCTTTTTAGTTTTGCTCCCTTATCACTTATCTCTATGATATAAAAACCTTTATGAGGGTCTGGAGTTTTATTGAAAGTCATATTACCGGTAACACCGTAAAAACTTTTTAGGTTTACCATTGCCGTTAATAGAGCGGATCTGTCATAAGCTTTATTATCTTTTATTTCGGTTATCAGAAGAGATGCTGCATCATAGCCAAGAGCGGACATGCTGCTGGGAATTGTTTTGTACCTTTTTTCATAGTTCCTTAAAAAATCCTTTGCCATATCATCATTTGTTTCGTAGAAAAAATGATCGCAGAAGTAGTTTTTTCCGGGTAATGAAAAATCTTTTTTGTAAAGTGCGGGGGAATCCCAACCATCACCTCCAAGTATGGGGATTGTAATATTATTTTTCCTTAATTCTCTGATGATTTTGTAACTCATTTCGTAATACATTGGAATAAATACAAAATCTGCTTTGGATAATTTAATGCTATTTGCTACATCGGTAATATTAAAATTTCCACCGTTAACATAATAGCTTTTTGAGGTTTTTCCGTTTAAGTATTCAAATGCATTTTTGAAATACATAGCAAGTCCTTTGCTGTAAACATTTGTGGTGTCGATAATGACGAAGGCGTTTTTCAAATTCAAGCTTTTTGCAAAATGAGCCATTATACTTCCCTGGTCGTCATCTGTGTAACATATTCTCCAAATAGATCTCGAGTATTTTGTGGCAAGCACGTGTGTTGCCGCCGGAGCAATTTGAACAATGCCCTTTTTTTGTGTCAAAACAGAAGAATTCATAACGGTTGCACTTGTTATGGGTCCGATTATGGCGATAACTTTGTCCGATATTAAATCCTTTATTCGGTTGTTTGTCACATGGATATCTCCTTTTCCGTCATAAATAAACAAGTGTATTTTGGGGGTATTCCCTGCATTGTTATATTGATCCACAGCGAGTTTGATACCGTTTAACATTGGTTCGCCAAATTCAGATATGTTACCCGTTAAAGGTAAAACCACACCGAGTCTCACTTCGTCCGCTTTTTTTGTGCAAGAAATGGAAAATAATAATACAAAGATAAGCAATAATAAAATATATTTTTTCATTATTCCTCCTTTTGAATTTCCTCTTATATTAGAATACTGCATTTTTCAATAATAGTCAATGGATATGGAAAGTTTATGGAAACAGATCCGCCATTACCACAAAAAAATGTATTATTATGGATTTTATCGAGATTTCCTATTAATAAATAGAAAACAATGGTCTTCCGTTTGATTTAATTCCCCTACATCCAATCCCCCAATTTTCACTCATTTATATATGATTGATTGAAAACGGAATTCGGATCTTGCATTAAATTTAAAATAGTGCTATTTATTACATATTAGGAGGTAAAAAATGAAAATACTATTAACCAACGATGACGGAATTAATGCAAGGGGAATATATGAACTCTACCATTCATTAAAAGATATTCATGAGGTAACTGTTGTAGCTCCCATATCACAGAAGAGCGGTGCGGGACATTCGATTACGTTGAATGAACCGTTGAGAATCAATAAATTTTACAAAGACGGTGTGTTTTTCGGTTATGCAATAAACGGAACCCCTGCGGATTGCATAAAAATAGGATTATCCGAAGTTTTGAAGGGAAATAGGCCGGATTTGATTATATCCGGAATAAATAAAGGTTCGAATCTCGGTACGGATGTTATATATAGCGGTACGGTTTCCGGTGCCGTGGAGGGGACGATGTCCGGAATAAGCTCCCTTGCAGTTTCAACATGCGCCACGGAAAAGCCGCTTTACTCTTCCGCATGTCAATTTTTGAGGAGTTTTATTCCCATTGTTAGGGAGAAAAAGTTACCCGATTATGTTACGCTTAATATAAATGTCCCTAATTTGCCGTATGATTTGATAAAGGGTATAAAGATAACATATCAATCGTATAGACAATTCGAGGATCGTTTTATTGAGAGACGAGATCCCTTTAACAGGAAATATTATTGGTTGACCGGAGATATTAAGAATGTCAATCAAAACGATTCAACGGATGCCCTTGCCATTGAAGGCGGATATATATCAATTACACCTCTCTTTCTGAATTTGACACATGTAAAGTATATATCCGAACTGGAAAAATGGAGTATAAAAAAATAAGATCCTTTCGGATCTTTTGGTGGCGGGGGTTGGATTTGAACCAACGACCTTTGGGTTATGAGCCCAACGAGCTACCGGACTGCTCCACCCCGCGATTTCGTTAGGATTATAATATATTTTTTGTATTATGTCAAGATTTAAAAGGAGACGATTATGAGAGTGTTAAGTATATTTGCTAAAAGTGTTTTAATTCTCATTCTATTGGCAGTGCTGGTTCTCGGAGCATTTTTGCTTGTAATGACAATAACGGATTACAACCCGCCCGAAAAAACGGTTTTGCATATAGAGGGACATGGAGATACGACTTTACCGGATACTATGTCTATTTTAACATGGAATCTCGGATATTGTTCCCTTGGAAAAGAGGCGGATTTTTTTCTTGATGGGGGTCGTGAATCAAGGGGAAAGAGCAAGATTATTGTGGAAAATCATATTGATAACATAAGCGTTTTTATCGATTCAATCAAACCTGATTTTGTATTTATTCAAGAAATTGACAGAAATGCCACAAGAAGTTTTCACATTGATGAATATAAGCATCTTGAAAATGCCATGAAAAATTATGTTTCTACTTTTGCAGTGAATTACAAAACACTATGGGTGCCGGTACCGATTTACAAACCGATGGGGAGTGTCCTGGGTGGACTAGCTGTTTTTTCCAAATACGAACCGTATTATTCCATAAGGTTTTCATTCCCCGGTAATTATTCCTGGCCCGTGAAACTTTTCCAGCTTGACAGATGCTATATAGAAACCAAATATAAATTGAAGAGCAATGATCTGGTTGTTATAAATTTACATCTTTCGGCATTCGATAAAGGAGGATTTCTAAGAAAAAAACAGTTGGAATATCTGAAAAAGCATATTTTAAATGAGTATGAAAAAGGTAACTATGTGTTAGTCGGAGGGGATTGGAATCATATATTTCCCGGTGTGGATTTAAAGGCGATTAATGAAAACAATATCCCTAAAGATGTCCCAACACTCCCGAGGAATTGGATTCCAAACGGATGGAAATTGGCATTCGATTCGACGATACCGACAAACAGGAGTAATAACCACCCGTATGTTGAGGGGGAGAATACCGTAACCATTATCGATGGATTTTTATTGTCACCAAATATAAAATTGCTCGAAGTACGGGGAATAAATTTACATTTTAATGATAGTGACCATAATCCCGTATTTTTAAGAATCGCTTTGCAATAGGTTCGATTTTTTTAGGATAAAAGGGGCATATTTGCTTGCCTCTTTTATAATGCAAATGCACAAATAGTGTGCATTACCCCCATTTTGTCAGTTGTTATAAACAATGTAATACCGTAATTTATATACGGATGCACAAAATATGTGCACAATAAAAATATTTCTAAGACGCAAGTTACAATTATATGTAATTTATGGATTTGGCATGAGAATTGCAATAAAAAGGGTATGGATAGTAAGGTAGTCGGATGGATAGTATGAGTTGGGTTGAAACAGATAACGTCACCTTGAACTTGTTTCATGGGCAGCATGACATTTCCCGTGTCATCCTGAACTTGTTTCAGGATCTGGAATATAGGAACGAGTTT
>QNBC01000013.1 GCA_003641665.1 candidate division TA06 bacterium | reverse complement strand
CCCCTTGATAAATCAACGATATCCAGACATATGAAGGTGCTTCGTGATACAGGTATTATCGGAACCCGGAAGGAAAGAAACACCATTTATTATAATCTCAAAATTCATTGCATTTTGAATTATATAAAATGCGTGAACAGTTTAATCGTAAAAAACATCAAAGAACAAATAAAAATTATAGAATAATTTTACTCCTTCGATATCAATACCATTCCCGCCTTTTTAATGATTTTATCGATCTTTTCGATACACTGCGATATATCTTCCATCTCCGTAGATACAACGGTAAATTTAGTCAGAGACGGGGCTTTTTGATCCCAACATCCTTTCAATGAAGGTGATTCGACGGAAATATCAACCAAATCGACTTTGCAATCTTTAATGGCATCTCTTATACTCTTCATCAATGCACTTTCGAAAACATGCCCCACAACTTCATATTTTACACTCGTTTTCGTTTTGGAAAGCTTATCCATTGCCTCTTTTCTGACTTTTTCCATATCAATTTCCGCTTTTTTCTTTTTGGCTTTTTCCTGAATACGTACCAACACTTTCTCTTCCTTTTCAACTTTCTGTATCATTGATCTTTCCGGGAAACTAATGGCTCCGACCGGACAGATGGTGGCGCATGTGGAACATCCTACGAGACACTGATACTTATGAGCAACGACCGCTTTGTTTTCTTCCATATCAAAATCATATACTCCTCTACCACAACTAACAAAGCACAATTTGCACCCTATACATTTATCAACATCCACCACCGGATACCATGGAATTTTTGTTCTGTCGATTCCGTGCCATTTTGCAAATTTTTCGGGTAATTTTTCAGCCATTTTAGCCTCCTTTTTAATTATATCATTTAATTTGATTTTCATATCAATTCTTCTATCCATAACATCATTAGCACATAGAAAGTAATTACCAATGCAATCCATCGAGATTGCATACTCCACTCTATTACTCGAAGATTTTATTTCTATCAAATTCATTTCTCTCAATATTTTTAAATGTCTTGAAATAGTGGATTTATCGCGTTTTATGATGTCGACAAGCTCACAAAGAGAACTATTCCCTTTTGCAATTTCACTCAGAATCATGAGTCTCACGGAATTACCGAGCGCTTTAAAAATTGCCGCCCTTTCATCACAATAATAACAGTCATTCATATCGTTGCAATATAGTGCAACATTGCAATTTTGTCAAGCCCGAATTCTGCTTGACGTTTTTACAATATTAACCTATAAATTACATTATGAAGAAGTATTACACTCTAATTAGTATTGTCTTAATCGCATTTTTTGCATACTATTCGATTTTTATACATAAACGAATCTATAAAAAAGATGCCTTTTACATGGACACAATCATCGAAATCCAAATCTATTACCATGGACCGATAAATGTCTCAAAGATTGCAAATGAAGCTTTGGACAACTTTAGGTTAATTGATTCACTTTGCGGATATGCAAGCAAGAACGGAGATATATTCAATCTTAATCTGAGAAAGAGAGGGGAAGTATCGGTTTACACAAAAGACATTATAGACAGCTCATTTGTAATAGGGATGGAAACTAACGACTACTTCGACATAACAGTAGGCCCGATACTGGAACAATGGAAACACTTCAATGAACCGTTAAAATCTCTCCCCGACAGCAATACAATCAAAGCTCTTTTAAAATTCGTCAATTATAAAAAAATAATCACCCGCGGTGATTCCGTGTTTCTTCCTGATTCCGCTTCCATCGATCTTGGCGGTATAGCAAAGGGATATGCAATAGATCTTGCATACAAGACGCTTAAAAAACATAACCTCGATGCCTTTCTCATAAATGCGGGTGGAGACATTCGCGTATATTCCAAAGGGAAAAAGAAATGGACTATCGGTATACAAAACCCCCGTAAAAATTCGGTGATAGGATATTTCAAAATTAAAAATGGGGCTGTTGTTACCAGCGGAGATTACGAGCGTTATGTAATCATAAATGGCATTAGATATTCTCACTTAATCAACCCGAAAACCGGATTTCCGGAACGTCATTTTGCAAGTGTGACAGTATTTTCCTCCAATGCAACACGAGCCGATGCCCTAGCAACGGCAATTTCGGTTATGGGAACAAAGGCGACGGAATTTGTTCGGAATAAAAATATCCGGGCTATTTTAATTTCAACAAAGGATGACTCACTTGTAATTTGGGAATCCGATACACTAAAGAAAAATATTGTATATGAAAAAGGCTTTATTCCAAAAACCATTGTCAGATAAAAGGGTAAAGTGCCTGCTCTGCCCGCACGAATGTGAACTGAATAATGGAGAATACGGTCTCTGTCTCGGGAGGGTGAACCACAACGGAATTTTATACGCCGAGAATTACCAGAGGGCAGTAACAATTGCCATAGACCCAATAGAAAAGAAACCATTATTCCACTTTCTACCGGGAAGCGAAATCTTATCCACTGCGACATACGGTTGTAATATGAAATGCCCTTTCTGCCAGAATTACGATATTTCACAATTCAAAATCCCCACTAAGGATATTACCCCAGCAGAACTGGTTGATATGGCTGTGAAAAGAGGTATTCCATCAATTGCCTTTACATACAACGAACCGACAATATGGTATGAGATGATCTACGATACAGCAAAGTATGCAAAAGAAAAAGACATAAATATAGTGCTGGTAACAAACGGTTTAATCAATAAAAGACCGCTTGCAACATTAACAAAGTATATTGATGCCATGAACATCGACTTAAAATCTTTTAACAAAACCACATACAATAATATCCTTCACGGTGATCTCGATACTGTTCTTCACACAATCAAATACTCATTTTCGCAAGGAATCCATGTGGAAGTAACAAATTTGATTGTAACGGGGCTTAACGATACAGAGGAGGAAATCAATAAACTCATTGATTGGGTAGCTTCCGTTTCTCCCGATATCCCCTTGCATTTTTCAAAGTACTTTCCGAACTTTAATTTTGACAATCCCCCGACCTCTCCGGAAATTCTCGATTATGCATATAGAAAAGCAATTGAAAAACTGAATTTTGTCTATACGGGAAATGTCATCGGAGGGCATGAAAACACCTATTGCTCTAAATGCGGAGAATTGCTGATAGAGAGGAATTATTACTCTGTGAAATCATATAAACTAAAAAACGGGAAATGCCCCAAATGCGGACAAAAAATATACGGAATTTTTTAACAATAAACGTTGGCGACGGAATCATAGTGGCAATTCTACTCGTTTTTACAATTGCATCATTCGGCATGAAACGCGGCGACAAAGAAAATGTTATAGTTGAAGTTAACGGTAAATTGCTCTACAAATTGTCCGCTTCAACGGATACTATTATAAACGCAACAGGCTATAAAGGACCTTTTAAATTTCAAATCAAGGAGGGGAAAGTTAGAATGCTTGATTCTACATGCCCATTGCATCTCTGCGTGAAAGAGGGGTGGATTGCCCATGCCGGCGATATGATTATTTGCGTGCCTAATAGGGTAAAAATCTCTTTCGGAGGAAGTGATTACGATGCAGTCATCAAGTAGAAAAATCGTCAATATTGCCATTCTCGCTGCCATTGCTTCGATAATTTCCATACTCGAACGCTTCATCCCCATGCCTGTTCCTTTCATAAAGCCCGGATTATCAAATATTTTTGTCATAATGGCTCTCTTTATAAATCCATGGGGAGCGGTATTTGTTGTTATCACAAAAATTCTATTCACAACCGTATTCTTCGGCGGACTCTTTCAACCGGTGACATTGATGCAACTATTGGGAGGGCTTGCCGGTGTTTTGAGTATGTATATTATCATTCGCATAAATATAAAAGTAAGTATGATAGGTCTCAGCATAACAGGAGCATTCTTTCACAATGTGATCTTGCTCTATGCGGCGATGTTATTCGCTAACATAAATGGCATCGGTGGTTTGTTTTCACTCTTTTCCCTGATTTCGCTTATATCGGGGGCTATTGTTGGTATTAGCATAATTTATATCATGAAGGCATTGCAAAAACGAGGAGTAAATTTAAGTATTTATGAGATATAAGATGGAAATCCGATATAACGGGACTTTTTATTCGGGATGGCAGGTGCAACCTGATGAAATAACCGTTCAAGGAGAGATCGAAGAAGCTCTTTCCATTGTTTTAAAAGAAAAGATAAGAATAGTGGGCAGTGGTAGGACGGATTCCGGAGTGCACGCAAGAAAGCAGGTGGCTCATTTCGATTTCAACGGAAAATTGGATCTAAAAAAATTCGAGTACTCCTTAAACGGCATTCTTCCACAGGATATTGCAATTGTAAGCATAAGAAGAACGGATAACGATTTTCATGCGCGTTTCTCTGCGAAGAGGCGTATTTACAAGTATTTTTTTTCAACCGTGAAACCCGCTATTTTGAATAATTTTATTTATCATTGGCCATATAAAATGAACCTAAGGCATTTCACCTCTGTTTTTCCTCTGTTTGAAGGGGAAAGGGATTATAGCTCATTCGCCAAGAAGATTGAGGGGAAAAACGGCATCTGCAAAATATATCGAATGAATATCTCGAAAAAGTATGATGTTTTTGTATTTGAAATCGAGGGAAACCGCTTTCTTCACGGTATGGTACGTACTATACTCGGAACACTTTTTTTATATGAAAGAGGAAAACTTTCCAACGATGATATTAGTCGTATCTTCAATGGCAAAAACAGGCAACTGGCAGGCCCCTCTGTCCCGGCAAGCGGTCTGGTTTTATGGGATGTTAAATATTAGAAATTGAATTGCATCCACAATTGAAATCCGTAATTTCTTATTTTAGTTCCGGCGTTTTTATAATCGGTAAGAGAATAATTAATATCTATTCCCCCTTTTATATCATTGGAAAATGTGAAGTCTAAGCTACCGGTAAATGAATAGGCAACTGTTCTGTTCCCAAGTATATATGATGTGTCATTGTACACCGTGTCGATCAATGTATCCGATCCTGCAAATATCGTATCAGGATGCGATTTTATTGTAAAAGGTTTTTGATTGTTGTCGGAATAACTGAAATTAATGTTGGTATTTATGCTTCTTCGCAATTTCAATCTACTTCCAAACAGAGGTATGGAAAAATTATTCGGCGCCGAGAAGGAGTATCCCAGTCCCCCGTTTAGGGACTTTGATATTTTATCCGAACCGTTCTTTTGCCCCATGCTCTCGGATATATTCATTGACCTGTTGTACTGATACGATAAATTACAGTTATATTTATCCATCAATGTAAATGAAGTGGTGGGAGAAAGCTGCATTCCTGATGATGCGGTTTTATCCGGTTGTTCTTTAGTCCCTGAAAGCGAGTTGTTCTTTCGGTAATTAAGACTCAATGTCGGATTGCTTATCACCCCCTTCATTTTCTTTAAAGGATTTATCAAAGAGAAAGAAGCCGTTATGTCGGGTAAGACGAGGTTGTTATTGACATTTGACACATTATAAGTCCCGCTTTCCCCTTGATCTCCCGTCGAGTAACTCCCCTGAACCGTCAAGCTGAATCCCGGTATATTGAATCCTGTGGATAAAGAATAGGAATCGGAATACAAAAATTTGAGATCGCTTCTGTCAACAATGAGGCTGGGCGATAATCTGTGCTCCAAACCGAAGATATACTTATAATTTGGTATTCCCGTGATGTAATAATCCTGATGAGAAACTTGTTTCGTGTAGTTGAAGCTCAAAGGCCTGAAAGAATTACTGAGGTTGTCTATCTGCACTAAAAACCATCCCGGACTACCTTTAATATACGTTGTATCCTTTCTTTTGTCTCTGAGTGATGTTAAAAATGATATAACGCTCGAGTACGGGACGCTGATTCCGGATGAAATATTGTGTGATATAAAGATATGATGAAGGTTAAGCGAATCATTAATCTGTATATCGGGATTATGATTGTCCTGTAAACCGAATTGATAATTGAAAGAGGGCTTTAATTTACTGAAAAATGTGGGGGAGTATTGAAAGTTAAATGTGTGTGATTTGTATGTCTCTGTTCCGGGTAAAAAGCTTGTATCTCTAAATTGATTTAAATCTCTCGTTAAAGAAGTTTTATAAGACATTTGCATACAATTAAACGGTTGATATGCCGTATTAAGACTGTATTTCAAATACTTGTTATTAATCTTATTTGTCAGGATAAAAGCAGTATCGCTTCTCGACATTCTCTTTGTAAAATTATAGGAATAGTTTCCGGTAAAACCAAATGTATTTGGGAAAAACGAAACAGGCATTCTATTGAATAACTTAAGTTTTTTTATGTGAATAGGGTAATTATATGTAAAAGAAGCTACGATATTATCTACGGAATCAATAGAGAGATAACCGTTTGTAAATGATTTGGAGTAACTGAAAGCTCCTTTAATGGGATCTATCAGGTGGAGAATAGGATTGCCGAATTTTGAACTCTTCCCGTATGAAACCGAAATAACTCTACCTGCGCTCAGAGTTTTTTGACTGTCTCTGAGTGTCGGATTATTCAGTATAATATCCGAATTCACAATGTACTTAGGGTACGCCCTTGTTGAAGAATAACTATAACTGACAGGTAACGTAATGCCCAATCGCGCAGGGATAAATTTATCCGCATTAAACGTTGCCTGATAGGAAAGATTAACATTGTCATTTCCGGAAGGAAATGTTTGGTTCAACGGTTTAAAATTCGAATTGGTATTGCCGACAGAAAAATTTAAAGCCAAAACACCTCCGATATTCAAACGAGAACTTGCCATCGTCGAATAACCGGGAATGGATAGTTGATCGGTCAACTTTATGTCGTCCACATAAAATTTACCGCTGAGAGGAGAATAGGTCTTGTTTTTCAGGCCTATTCCTATTTTCCTTATCCTTCTGAAAGACGGCCTCCCAACAATTTTAAAGTTTGCTTTTTCAAAAACATTAATTGTGTCCGGCTCCATTGATTTCAAATCCGTAAATGCCGATATGGGAACGGAAATATAATTCCATCCCGTATCCACAGATATCGAATACTCATAATAGTTATTATCATCCGTATAAAATCTTACCGCAACTTCAGGAGTAGTACCGCTGTTTTCATTGTAAATATAGTAACCTATCTTTTTATAATTTATGTAGTCATAACTCCTTGAAAATGCCTCTGTAATAAATATCTGATTTCTTGGGGGAAGTTTATTGTAATTTACTACGAGTGATTGTTCCTTCTCATAAGAACCATATTGCGTTTTCTGTATATTGAACGGAGGGATATAATCCTTATTTTCCTGGTTATTTACGGATGAAACGGATATAATGCTGTCTTCGTCGGTCAACATACTGTCATCGAGATTTTCAAGAGGCTGAATTTCCCATTTATTACCGGTAATATTGAACTTTGCAATGGATATCGAATCCGTAGTTGTAAAACCGTTAATCCATAATCTCACATATTTTACATGTTCAAGTGTAGGATTTCCAACGGTGTCAATACTCTGCGCGTCTTTTAAAAATATTCTGTATAATTTCCAACCGTTTGCTCTTGATATCACAGGGTTATCATGAGTCAAGTCTATTTTTATTTCAAAATAATCATTATTCCTGTTAAGTGTACCATCTCCGTCAAGATCCTCGGTATCAAATCTCCTGTTACCTTCGGTTCCGTTCAAATAGAGGTAATTATCAGGATTGTCCGCATAAAATTTATAATCATCATTACCGTCATCTCCGGAAACCGAGGCACCATCCGTTCCGGAAACACCGTCAATTCCCGTATCTTCATTGGATGAATCCGATGTTTGTTCAAATAAACCGTCGTGATTCCTGTCTTCCGTATCAAGAGAGTCATTGTAGCCCACAATTTCCCCGTTGCGATTTCTCCTCGGCGCATCTTCACTCATATTTGTTCCTATGTCAATGTGCAATTCACCGGCATCCCCCTTGACCCATAGTTCTATATAATCCTTCTTTGAATAATCCTCCCCCCCAGGATATGTAACATTTGTTATTCCTCCCCAGGACAGAGCTGAATTGTCATGAGGTTTCATTATTATTTTCAAAACACTTATTGTGTTTTCAAGCTGCTCAAGGGGGTAGTTGGGATAAAGATCCTTTACTTTTATGCCGTCATGCGGATTAAACCAATACAATTTATCGCAGAAATTCATCGTGTCTTGTCCTACGGGCATTCCGGAATTGTGCCAGTAAATATATGATCCGCCCATCAAAGATGTCTCGAGGTTGATTCCTTCCATGTCATCTATATATGCCTGTCCGAATACGTTAAGTTTCGGATCCGAAAAGGCAAAATTCGATGCTAACTGCAATTGGGATTGAGAAGGATTGTTTATAAATGAAATTCTATTGAGCAGATCATCGACGAATTGTAACCTCTTTGTATATGTTAAGTCGGCTTCACCTACGAAATCCCTTGAGGATAGTTCATCCAAAGTAGGATGATCATTCCCCTTTTTTTCGCTTTTATACAACCAACTCGTGGAAAAATTCAAACCCGGAATATCAATGAGCTGCGTATTAAAACCGAGAAGCGACTTTGATGATGTGGAAAAAAGCGGAGATATCTGGTAATCGATGTTTACTTTTGCATCGGGATTACTCAATCTTTTCAGTAATTTTACAACTCCTGTTTCGTAATCAATTGTATAATCAATACCTCTTTCCCATTTTTCTCCGTCTACCGTAACAACTTCCGACCCCTCCAATATGTTCATGGCATTGAGATTGTAATTTTGTTGAAGACCTCTGTAAGTAACAACAATGTAGTACTTCCTACCGTCACTGTTCGAAAAACTTGCTTTATCATAAATCGAATCTTGTTCCGGTAACTGACTATTCAAAAACGGCTTCAATTCGGGAAAAATAATATATCCTTCAAGATAATTTACATAACCGTAATAAACCGTGGTGCTGTCGCCTATTCCGAGAATTTCCATATAGGATTTACCGTTATAAGTGTTGGAATTCGATGTATCGGCATGATAGATCTGCATGGAAAAGGAATTCTGTACGATACTACCCACGCTTATTTCGTATATATTTCGCAACATAAGATCCCATGTGGGATATGCAGGCGTTTGATCCGATGCAACTATGAGTTTCAATCGCAAAGTATCCGTACTTGCAAAAGAAACGGTACCGACGGTATCCAGGTCGGTAGGATGCCCTTTCTTTGCTTTTATATAAGAAACCGCGAGTCTTTCTCCTGACTGTAATGTATTTGTTAGCTTTAAAATACCATTGTAATTATCATATGTATAATCCTTTCCGTCTCCCGCTTCAAGCAAATTGAAACGTCCCGTTTGCGAATAAGAAGTATCGTTGGGATTCTGCGGATCAATATAGCAGATTGCCGGCTTTGCCCCTGTAACGGAATCATTTGTTCCGTTGTTGTCATCTCTAAAAACAAACAATTGAATAAGGGAATCATCCGGTTGCAAGCCGAGAATATAGTACTTATTTTTTATAAATTCCGTATCCCAGATCGTATCGGTATGCAAAACACTCTGCCCCACAAAACTGTTCTTTTCCGTCTGGCTCTGCTCCTTACTGGCAACAAATGTAAACTTTGCGGGACCTACCGCCCCCTTCATGTTTATTCCGAAGAGTCCTTTATGTGCCGGTAACGCTCCGATCAATCTCGTATTGGGAACAAGCATATCGACATTCCCCGCTTTTATATTATGTATTATATCATCTTCATCGCCCTTGTACTCTATATTTATATTATTCGCCAATGAATTTATGTCCTCATCACTGTTTTGGTGCATATTAACAAATATTCGTTGTCCCACTTTTCCCTGGACGGAAACATCCATATGCTGTTTTGAAAGAATTTCAGGCAAAGGTGATGTATTCATACCTAAATCTTTCTTCGAAAGATCCTCGCTTTTATTGACACCGAACTCCAGTTTTTCCGAACCGTTTATCGATATCTCTCCTCCCTGCCCTATATATCTGGCAACCTTTGAAGGAAATTTAATCGGCAGTTCAAGATTCGGCAATATGCCCTGCCCACTTGCAAATGTGGAACCTGTGGTATTTTCACCTTCCATTGAAATATATTCTATTTTGCTATTTCTCTTTTCGAGCTCCTCAACGGGAATGACATTTTTTATTTCGATTAAACTATCCCCCAAGAATATTCCCTCCATTATATAGTTGCCATCATCTGAAACATAAGAACTATCCCTAAATAAATCGTTTGTCACCAATGCATTTTCAATGGCACTTTCCATTCCGTTTCCGAACATAACGGAAAAGACGAATAAAAGAAAAACAGTTAATTTAAACGTTTGAGATTTCATTATTCGAATCTATTAATATTCGTAATCACCTTTGTTGAGGTTCAGTTCTTCCGCCACTTTGTAAAATCTCCTTCTATAATGATCGCTGTCTTTTTTAAGATTATAAAAATAGGAATCGAAAACATCCACATCTTTAATTAACTCCTCCAATTGTGAACCTATCTCATCTTTTTTACTATGGTTCTTTACGGCGAGAACGATCTCCTCAATTTCCTTGTCTGAAAAATCGCTGTGTTTTTTTAAAAATTCTCTTGCAATAGGAGCCCCGAGCTCCGCATGATTTTCGTTAATACCCGTTTTTATTCTGTAAATATCATGAACCAGAGCGGTCGCAGTTGCCAACCGCGTATCTATACCTCTTTTCATTGCAATAATCTTTGCAATCTGTGCAGTTGATGTAAAGTGTGCAATTTCCTGAGGAATGGAAAATTGTCGTTTAATCCCACCTTTATCCATTTCAAAGGCAAATTTCACCATTTGTTCGGTTAGTCTATTCATGCTACCTCCCATTACTCTGTAAAGATAGCAAATATATTTTGATTTGTAAAGGTTAACCTATCGGAGAAAATGGTAAAATAAACTTTATTAAATTTCAGATTTTTCGAGAATCTTATATTTTATGCTATTCCGAATTATTGTCATAGAAAAGTATTTAAAATGTTATTCATAGGTTTCGCATCAAATTACTTGACATAGCCACACCAATTTGATAGAATAGGAAAATTGCAAAAGGAGGTGCACTAAATGAATAAACTTATCACAAAGGTTTCGCTATTTGTAGCAGCGGGAGCGTTAGCCATAGGGCTCATGGGTTGCGGACCGAAAATGGCAAACAAACAACAACTCTCACAGCTCGACGAAGCAAAAGCAGCTTACGAAGCAGCACAAACAAAATATGACAATCTTGTCAGCGAGAAGGATAAATTGGAGAAACAGAAAGCCGATCTTTCTGCTCAGCTGGAAGATTTGACAACAAAGCTTAACACCTGTAACGAAAAAATAGGTAAATAACGGAGGAGATTATGAAGAGCAAAGCATTAGTAATTGTATTGACAATATGTCTGATAGCCTTCTTCTCCGCTTCAATGCTCCATGCTGCTGAGAAGAAGATTACAAGAGATGATGCTCTTAAAATGATTCAAGAGTATCAAACGAAAGAAGCCGAACTTCAGGCTAAAATTCAAGATGTACAGAAAGTCGTCGACGGTCTCAATGCCGACGTCAAAGATCTTCAAGGTAAAATCGATGCAGTAAGCAAAGAACTCGAAGATTGCCAGGCAACACTCGAAAAAATTTCCAAATATGTTGTAAAACCCGGTGATTGGCTATCAAAATTAGCTGAATATGATGAAGTCTACGGACACGGCAATTACAGACGTTGGAAAGAAATTTACAAAGCAAACACGGATTTGATCAAAAATCCTGATCTTATCCTACCCGGTTGGGAACTTAAAATACCTCGTCCCTAACCTTAATGATAAGGGAGGGAATTCTTCCCTCCCCTATTTTTCAAAGAGATGGAATTGAAAATAGATTTAAATAGGATTAATAAGCTGGCTTTGTTAGGCGCCGGCGATAAAAACATCCGTTATATAAAAAAATACATCCCTGTTCAGATATTTTTTAGAGATGATACTATGTCAATTTCGGGTAATGAAACGGATGTTATCAATGCAAAATCCGTTATCGACGGATTTATTCGAAAGGTAAGAAAGGGGGAATATCTGTCCGATGAAGATTTAAAATACATCGTTCAGTCGGTTCTAAACGATTATATCGAGGATTATAGCTCTTTTTCCATCGACACATATAAGAAGAAAATAAAACCTCGCAGTAAAAATCAAGCAAAATATATAAAAGCCATAAGAAATAACAAAATCGTAATCTCTATCGGTCCTGCCGGAACAGGGAAAACATACCTCGCAGTAGCCGAAGCTGTTTCATCTCTTAAACAACATAGAATAAGCAAGATTATACTTGTGAGACCTGCTGTTGAAGCAGGAGAATCTCTCGGGTATCTTCCGGGGAATTACGAAGAAAAGATTTTACCTTATTTAAGGCCTCTTTATGATGCCATTTACGATATGGTTCCGGCAGAGAAAGTATCCACATTAATCGACAGACAAATTATAGAAATTAGCCCGCTTGCATACATGAGGGGAAGAACGATGTCCGATGCATTCGTAATATTGGATGAAGCGCAAAATACAACACAAACACAAATGAAAATGTTTCTAACCAGAATGGGAATGAATGCAAATCTTGTCATAACAGGTGATATAACACAAGTTGATCTGCCTCGAACGATTCACTCGGGTCTCATAGAATCACAGGATGTTCTTACGGGTATTCCTGGAATACAATTTGTTTACTTTAATGAAAAAGATGTTGTGAGACATCCCATTGTAAGAGACATAATTTTAGCATATAAAAACTACAACATAAAAAAAGATGATTTGAATGAAGACAAAGAATAATAAAATTAGACGATTTTACGATAATATAAAGGAATACAAGCACTATTCCAAAATAGTATGGGGCCTCGTTTTGATCATAGTCATAATCTCATTAAATTTGGTGGCTCCAAAACCCAAAAATCTTTTAATAAGAATGAAAGTGGGGGATATTGCCACAAAGGATATTATCGCACCCTATAATTTCCCCATATTAAAAGACAGCATGGATATAGAAAGTGAAAAAACAAAAATAAGAGAGAGTATTTTACCCGTTATTGATTTCAAGGGAACAACCACAGCTCAAATAAAAAATAACATAAACAATTTTTTCTCATCAATAAACAGAGAAATGTATAGGGATATCCCCATAGAAAATAAAATAAAATACGTAAAAAGAAAGAGCAATACGAATTTCCCCGATTCAATTTACATAAAATTATTACAAAAGGGAAATATTAAAATAGAAAAATATTTTTTGAAAATTATTTCCGATGTTTACGATAAAGGTGTTATAAATGATAAGTCAAATCTTCCCATGGGGAAAAATAACAAATTATTGATAAAGTACAATGGAAGTGAAAAGGTTGTGGATCTGGATGAAATATACTCAATGGATGAAGCAATGACCTATATTAGAACAAAATCAGGCAAACTTTTAAATAATTCATTATTCAGTGTAGTAGAAGCCCTCGCAGGATATTATGTTAGACCAAATCTCGAATTCAATTCTCAGGAAACAATTGCAAGACAAAACGAGGCTCTGGCATCTATAAAAACGACGAAAGGATTCGTTTCGAAAGGGGAAATGATCGTTCGAGCTCATGATCCTGTTACACAATCCGTGGAGGAAAAACTCATTTCCATGCAAAAAGCTCGTCCTAAGAATTACAATAAAGAATTGAGACAAATCAAACTGGGGAAAAACGCTCTATTCCTTTTGCTATCAATCGTATTCTTTTTTACCCTACTATCCTTTGCTTACGATCTTTTGATTGATGAATACAAAGCTTTTATCTTTCTACTTTCATTCCTTATTAATATCATCATTATTTATTTCGTAAAAGGCTATTCGATTTTTCTCTTTACGCTTATCCCCCTCTCCATGATAATCGGATTTCTTGTTGACAAACGTTTTGCCGTCATGTCCGGTATATTTGTTTCTCTTTTACTCGCAATTACATTTGACTTGAATTTTACATTGTTAATTTTCCTCCTTATTATGGTGGTTATTTCTTTACTTTATATTGATCACCTACACAAGAGGAGTGGTTTCTCGCTAATACTAAGCATTTTAATTTTATCCGAAATTATGTATGTATTGTCAATTGAGTTTATAAAATTCGCATCATTTAAAGATATTTTAAAAGATATAGGATTCCTTTCGGCAAATTTGACCATTTCCCTATTCATCGTTATAGGTATTGTTCCCCTATTCGAAAAACTATTTCATGTCACATCCAGTATGACACTCATGGAACTCTCCGATCTTAATCACCCGCTACTTCAGAAACTCGCTGTTGAAGCTCCGGGAACATACAATCACAGTTTAAATGTTGCAATAATGTCCGAAGCGGCAGCTCGTAAAATACATGCAAATGCTTTATTGTGTCGTGTAGGTGGATATTTTCATGACATAGGAAAACTAAAAAATCCGTTATATTTCGTAGAAAACCAGGTGAACATACCCAATCCCCACGACGAACTTGCCCCGAGCATGAGTAAAATAATACTTGCAAATCACATAAAGGACGGTGTGGCACTTGCAAAACAATATCATCTCCCGAGAGAAATCATAGACATAATCGAACAACATCACGGGAATTCCGTAATGGAGGGATTTTATTTTAAGGCTCAAAAGGAAAACGACACAATAGCTGAATCCGATTTTAGATATCCCGGGCCAAAACCCGAGACAAGGGAAGCTGCCATTATTTGTCTCGCCGATTCGATAGAGGCGGCAATAAGAGTACTAAAAAACCCGGTACCGCATCGCATAGAGGCTCTAATAGAGCAGGTGTTTACAAATAAACTTAAAGACGGGCAATTGAATAATACTCCTCTCACATTTAAAGATATAGAAACCATAAAAAGCGCTTTTTTACCATATCTGCTTGCAATAAACCATAAACGTCTATCATATCCTTCAACAAAAGATTTAACAGATAAGTAGTATGGAAACCGATATTATTCCTCCATCGTGTTGTAAGATAAAATCAAAGAACATTTCTTTAATTGTCAAACACATTTTCAAAGAGCTGTATCCTGATATCGGTAAAAATAAAGTTCTGGAGATAATCTTTGTTTCGGAAAATGAAATAAGAGATTATAACAAACAGTATAGGAAAATACCGCGAAGCACAAATGTTTTGACTTTTATGTACTCCGAACTTGACGATTACATTCCCACCCTTGCATCCATTGTTCTCTGTATTGATGTCATAAAAAGAAGAGCTAAAGCACACAAGAGAGGAATTAACGATGAATTAAAACATACGTTGATTCACGGCATACTGCATGCTGCGGGATTTGATCATCACAAACTATCACAGAGAAAAAAAATGAGGGCTCTGGAAGATAAATATATGAAAGAATTTCAAACTGTAGTATTAATATGATTAACTTAATTGTTATAATTGTTTTTCTGATTTTCCTCTCCGCATTCACATCTTCTCTGGAAGCAGCGTTTTTTTCTCTTTCAACTCTCGAAATGAAAGAAATCGAACGTAAAGATAAAAAACGAGCCGAATTAATCAAAAAAATGATGAATTCCTCGGAACTTTTTCTGATTTCCGTTCTTTTTTACAACAATTTTACTAATGTTTCCATAGGTTACTACACATCCCGTCTTGCCGGCATTATTAAAGTAGCTCCGGTGTGCGAAAATTGGATTTTAATAACAATTACATTAACAATGACATTAATTGTTATTGTTTTTGCAGAATATATACCTAAACTCTATGCGATAAAATTTAACAAACGATTATCAATAGATACGTCGGTTCTCGCCTATTTTATGTTCGTTCTTTTTTATCCCTTTGCATTTCTAATAAGTAAAATTCTCGGATTTTCCGGTAAAAACACAAAACAAAACGAATATACGGTATCGGAATACAAAACCATTATCGAATTAAACAAGAGCAAAGGAATAATTAATTACAAAGAGGCGCGATTTATTAAAAATTTTCTAACCTTTTCCAAACTTAGTGTAGGAGAAGTTATGACACCAAGGGCGAAAATCGTATATCTTACTCCCGATATGACATATGATGAAGTCGTGAAGATCATAAAATCCGAATATTACTCCAGATATCCCGTTATCAGAGATTCCTCCGTCATCGGGATATTCTATGTCAAAACATTGACAGCATACGATAACACAAAAGAATTTCATATAGCAGATTTTCTTATGAACCCTATTTTTGTGACAAAAACGAGCAGTGCATATAAATTGCTAAATAGATTTGAGAAACAACATATGCATATGGCGATAGTTCTCGGCGAATACGGAGAGATTGCCGGGCTTGTAACAATGGAAGATATTCTCGAAGAAGTTGTTGGAGATATAAAAGACGAATTCGATATTTTTGACGACGATAAAATTAAAAAGAGCAGAAATAAATATCTCGAAATATCCGGTTCAGTGGAATTGGATAGATTATCCGATATTTTGAACATCGACTTGACAAAAGAAGACATAGATACTTTAAACGGTCTTTTAATCATGAAGCTTGGAAGATTACCCAAAAAAGGAGACAAGATCCGCTATAAAGGTTTCGAATTTACGGTAAATTCCGTAGAAGAGAGAGTTGCCAACAAAATCTATGTGAGGAAAATTTAAGATATGATAACAATTCTGATAATTGATTCGCTCTTACTGTTCTTAACCGCATTTTTCAATGTTGTTGAAATTTCCTTTCTATCCACCAAGAAGGTACACTATTCAAAATACTCTTCCGGTATAAAAAAACAAATCAACAGATTCTATGAAAAACCCTCTGTTTTACTTTCAATTGTACTTATCGGTGTAAACATAACGGTAATATTCATATCATCACTTACTAGCAGGTATATCCTTTATAATTTCAGTGAAATTACATCCACGCTTCTAATAACATCAGTGGTACTGATTATAGGTGAAATTATACCAAAACTCTGGGCAATTAAAGTGGCGAAAAAGATCTTCCCTAAATTTATCATTCCTCTTTTAGTTTTTGAGAAATCATTTTATCCTCTTATTAAATTCCTCGATTTTATAAGCAACCGATTTTACGGATTTAAGATATTCAAAAAGAAAGAGCGTATCACAAAAGACCAGATGCACGATTTAATTTCAATTATAGAACAGGACGGCGTTATTTCCGCCAACGAAAGAATAATTTTGCAAAAGATGTTGAATCTTGAAAATATTACCGTTTCCGATATATTGATTCCTCGTATCCACATCGTAGGTGTTGATAACAACGCTTCCTATGAAGAAATTAAAGAGTTATTTAAGCGTAGCGGATTTTCTCGCATAATCGTTTACAAAAATAGTGTGGATCATATACTCGGATATATACACATAATCGATTTTATAACACAGGAGCACTTTGATCTGAAAGAAATAACAAAAAACATTCTCTTTATACCACCCTCGAAGCGCATCGATCACCTCTTTTATGAAATGAAAGATTTCGGAATAAGTATCGCTGCAGTATTGGATGAGTACGGAGAAACGGAAGGGATAATAACATTGGAGGATATTCTCGAAGAGATGTTCGGAGAAATCGAAGACGAATTCTCAAAAGATGAAGAGGATATCATAAAAATAAGCGAAAATATCTTTAAAGTAAATCCCTCCTGTGAAATTGAAGATTTTAATATGTTCTTTCATACGAAAATTCCAACCTCGGAGGACTATGAAACCATTGGTGGCTTCCTTCTGTTTAAAATGGGGACAATCCCCCCAAGGGGTGCCACGGTCCAGGTCAACAATATAAGGATAACCGTAGAATCCAGGAATGACAGACAAATAAAAAACTTAAAGGTTGAAATCATCCGGTGAAATGAAATGCCTCAAATAAAGACCACAGGCTATATATTCAAAGCCATAAATTATAATGAAACAAGCCAAATAATCCGCCTCTTTTCACATGATCTCGGAATCATATCCGTTTTAGTGAGAGGAGCTTTGAAATCGGATAAATCCAATGAAAATTTTGATATGTTTTCAAAAACTTCCTTCGTTCTTTACGAACCTCATTCCGGAGAAATTTATAAATATAAAGAATCAACTCTTCTTCAATCCGGCATTGATTTTTCGAAAAACATTAAAACGTTTTACAGAATCTCTCTTATGTTCAAGATACTATCCGGCATTTTACCCGAGAGAATACCAGCAACCGAAATATATACACTTCTTGATAAAACCGTTTCAAAAATCCGCAAATATGTTTTAGATGATTCAAATAAACTCTATATCTTCTATTTTCTATTTAATCTACTCATGATTGAAGGTTATGAACCTAATTACGATCACTGTGGACAATGCGGAGACAAATTTCATGAAATAGCTTTTTACTCTCCTCAAAAAACCGTGCTACTCTGTAAAAATTGCAATTCTTCGCCTGATAATATAAAATTAAATGCAGAATCGATAAAATTGATGAAACACATTACAAAGGGAGTTTTCAGCAAATTTGATAGGGCTACGTTTACTGAGAACGAGAAAGTGATTTGGAAAGTCCTTTCCTCAAGCTACTCCGCAAATTTTAATCTTAATATCGATGAATTCAGTGAATTTATAAAATAGAAAAGGGGAAGTCCGACTTCCCCTTTCAAAATCTATTTATTTTACGATTCATTATCAGAGACAACAGCAACCCTTCCTTCAACTCTTATAATAGCTTTGGTCGGACATACTTCTATACATACTCCGCAATTGTCACAGTTCGCATAATCTATAACGGCAAGCTGATTATCCATATGTATCGTGTGTTGAGGACATTTCTTTTCACATAATGTGCACCCGATACATCCTACCGTACAGTACTTCTTCACTGTCGGCCCGAAATCATGCGATGAGCATGATATTACCGTTGTCCTTGATACAGGGACAAGTTCCAAAATTCCACGCGGACATGCTTTTACGCACTCTCCGCACCCCGTGCATTTATCAATATCCGTAACAGGAAGCCCGTTTTCACCTATATGTAACGCATCAAAGGGACATGCCGCTACGCAATCACCGAGCCCGAGACATCCGAAAGGACAGGCTTTATCGCCAAGAGATATTAACTGAGCCGATGCACATGTATCTACCCCGTTATACTCAGCCTTTTTCTTTGCAACAGCCGATGTCCCTTGGCAGTGAAGTCGCGCTACCTTTCTTTCAGAGGTGTCTACCTCAACTCCAAGGACTTTTCCCACGGCTAAAGCTACAGAAGCTCCTCCAGCCACACAACCGTTAGCAGGAGCTTTACCTTCGGCTACGGCTTCGGCAAAAGCATCACACCCGGCAAAACCGCACGCACCGCAATCAGCTCCAGGAAGAACCGCTCTTATTTTTTCAACAAGAGGATTTTTCTCAACACTTAACTTTTTATTCGCAATGGCAAGAACAAGACCCACTACGAGTCCTATACTTCCCAATACAGTCATTCCTAATAATAATTCATTCATACTCTACCTCACAGTGAGACACCGAAAAGCCCGGAAAATCCGAGGAACGCCAATGACATAAGTCCCGCTGTTATAAAAACAAGGGGATAACCTTTCAAATATTTCGGTATCGGTATTGTTTCCATTCTTTCCCTTAGGCTCGCTATCAAAATGATTGCTAGCATATAACCGAGTCCGACACCAACGGCATAAACCGTGGCTTCAACAAAATCGTATTTGAAATCAACTGTAAGGAACGTGACTGCTAGAATGGCACAGTTTGTCGTTATAAGCGGGAGGAATATTCCCATGGCTTTGTATAGATTTCTGACATACTTTTTCAGAAACATCTCGACAAATTGAACCGTTCCGGCAATAGTTAGAATAAATGTTGCAGTCCTCAGATATACGATATTGTACCTTAAAAGAATTGTGTTATAAATAAGCAGTGTCACCCATGTCGCAATTGTCATCACGAAAATGACCGCAAAACTCATACCTACGGAAACGGATATTTTCTTAGACACACCAAAGAAGGAACACAAACCGAGAAAACGCATCAAAATGATGTTATTTACTAAGAATGCTCCGAGGAATATCATAAGCAGATTACTATGCATGTTCCCTCCTCTGTTTGTACATATTCATAAGAACCATTAAAAAGGCAATCACGAGAAATCCTCCCGGGGGCAATACAAAGAAAAGAACGGGAATCTTTGTAAATGCATGTCCGAAAACGGGGAATCCGAAAAATGTCCCGCTACCGAGAATTTCCCTGAAACTTCCGATTAGAAATATGGCAAGGATAAACCCGAGTCCCGAACCAATACCATCCAGAATTGCTTCCCACGGGTTATGTTTCGATGCAAAGCCTTCCGCTCTTCCCAAAATAATACAATTTACAACGATGAGCGGGACAAAAACACCGAGATTTTTATACAAAACGGGAATATAAGCATGCATAAAATAGTCTATAACCGTAACGAATGTTGAAATCACTATAATAAAAATAGGGATTCTTACCTCGTTAGGTATTAATTTTCTTATTAATGAAATTGTAAAATTGGAAAGCGTTAAAACGAATAAAACCGCAATTCCCATTCCAAGTGCGTTATAGGCAGAAGTAGATACGGCAAGTGTGGGGCACAAACCTATGACAAGCGCAAGAACGGGGTTTTCCTTAATAATACCGTTTACAAGATAACGTGCGCTACTGTTTTTCGCCATTACCCACCTCCTTTTGAGGAAGATACTTCATATATTTTTCAACAGCATCATGTATACCGTTCGTGGCTCCGCGGGATGAAATTGTTGCTGCTGTAACTGCCTCGATTTTACCGCCGTCTTTTGTGATTTTAAGTTCCTCAAGCGTTTTTCCTTTGAACTGATTCATAAACTTTGGTTCCCCCGTTTTAACTCCGAGCCCCGGTGTTTCTTTGGACGGTGTTATCTTTACTCCTGTCAACTTTCCCTCATTGTTCATTCCGACAATTGCATCAATAGTACCGCCGAATCCTTTACCGAACGCCATAAAAACAATGCCAATCGTATCATTCTCCTCTCCGAGGGCATACCATAACGTATCCGGTATTACCTGTTCAAAATGATCGGCTTTAATTACTGTTGATAAATTATCAATCACCGCCTGCTTTTTGTCGTTTTCTATTTTTTTGTTTGTGACTGCGTATGTTTCCGCAAGAATTACACCTGCCAAAGCACAAACAACAGTCAAGGACAAAACCATTTTTATCCCGTTATTCATGCTTTCCTCCTAACTCTACCAAAAGGTTTCGGTAATGTATATTTTTCTATTAACGGTACAAACATATTCATAATAATAATCGAATAGGATACTCCCTCCGGATATCCACCCCACTGTCTTATCAAAACTGTAAGGAGTCCGGCACCAATCCCGAATATCCATCTGCCCTTTTTTGTAATCGGACTCGTGACAGGATCCGTTGCCATAAAGAATGCCCCTATGATCAATCCACCGGCTAATATGTGAAACAGAGGAGTGAGAAGACTTACTCCACTGTAATAAAGGGGAATATAAAGAGCAAAAACCGTCCCTATATAGGCAACCGGAATTCTCCAATCAATGATATTTATAAAAATCAGAAATAATCCGCCGATAAGGAGAAGTAATGCGGATGTTTCACCAATACAACCTCCGACATTTCCGAAGAATAGATGTTTCAACGATTCGGCTGAGTTAAGCAAATTCGCTACATCCTTCGAATGACCTACAAGTTTAAGCGTACTGAGCGGTGTTGCGGTGGTTATGGATTCTATTCCTGATAATGTACCTCCTGTCGGAGCTATCCATTTCCCCGTCATAAATGCAGGCCAACTTGCCATTAGGAATGCTCTTCCCGCAAGTGCCGGATTCATAAAATTATAACCAATCCCTCCGAACAGCTGCTTTACAAACAAAATCGCAAAAAAGGAACCGACAACGGGTATCCAATACGGAACCGAAGGGGAAATAACAAATGCGAGCAATATCCCGGTTAGCGCTGCGCTACCGTCAAAAGCAGTAATCTTCTTTTTTGTCAATTTTTGATAACCGTACTCCGTCACAACAGCTGTAACCATACTGATCAAAGTTACCCATAAAGCTCTCAAACCGAAAAAATAGATTGAGCCAATAAAAGCGGGAAGAAGAGCAATCAGAACCATTGACATCATTCTTCTCGTAGTAAACTTTGATTTTATGTGTGGAGCAGGTGTAATAGTAAGAAGCTTCTTATCCGCCATATTCACCTACCTTTTTCTCTTAAGTTGGAATTTTGTAGTCTTGATCAACTGCACAAGATGCCTCTTTGCGGGACAAACATAGCTGCAACTTCCACATTCTATACAGTTTAACACCCCGATTTCTTTGGAAAGGTCGTGCATATTGTTTTCCGAATAATCACCCAATAAATTCGGCATCAGATTCATGGGGCAAACATTCACACATCTTCCGCAACGTATACAATTTGTAGGTTCATCGAGAACCATCTCCTCCTCTCTTTGAACCAATATACCTGAAGTTCCTTTTGTAACGGGAATTTCATCCGTATAAAGCGCAATACCCATCATAGGTCCGCCACTTATTATTTTTCCCGGCGTTCCCATATAACCGCCACAATAATCAATTAGGTGAGCAATGGGGGTGCCTATGGGAACCCGAAGGTTTTTCCTCTTATTCACAGCCCCCGTCACGGTAACTATTCGTTTTACCAATGGCATTCCGTTGTATACAGCGTCCCAAATGGCATAAGCCGTACCCACATTCTGAACATAAGCACCCACATCAACGGGTAATCCGCCTTCGGGAACTTCTCTTCCGAGAACGGCTTTAATGAGCTGTTTCTCTCCTCCCTGCGGGTATTTGGTCTTCAAAACGGCAACTTCGAATTCGTACTTATCGCGATACTTCTCAAAAAGATTAATCGCATCCGGTTTGTTTTCTTCAACGGCTATAATCAACTTAGCCGCTTTTGTAGCTTTTTGTACGAGTAATCCACCCTTAATTATCTCTTCCGTGAATTCAAGCATAAGTCTGTGATCGCTCGTAAGATAGGGTTCGCATTCTGCTCCGTTCAATATCACCGTATCAAAAGATTTACCTTTTGGCGGAGACATCTTAATTGCTGCAGGGAAAGTGGCACCGCCCAATCCCACAATACCGAAATTTCTTGCTACTTCAATGATCTTCTCAGGCGTGATTTCATCCTCGGGAATCCCCTTCAACGAGGGTTCGATTTCATCCGTTTCGTCATTTTCAATGACAACCGTCGGAACAGAGGTTCCCGAAATATGAGGATATTTGTCAATCTTCTTG
>QNBC01000012.1 GCA_003641665.1 candidate division TA06 bacterium | reverse complement strand
TTGCTAAGGCAAACATATGGAGTATTAAAAAGCGGACAGGATTACGACAGAAATTATATAAATAATAAAATGATTTTATTATCTACTTGACACAGTACATTCTGAACTTGTTTCAGAATCTCTCCCGAAAAGAATGTTAGCTCCTGAAACAATACTGAAACGAGTTCAGGGAGACAGGAAAGAGTTTCATTCTTTACTTGACTTTGTCATTCCGAACTTGTTTCGGAATCTAACTTATTACAGTTTTATATTTCTATTCATATCCGCCGGAAAACAAAAAATAGTACTTGAAAATATGTAGGGAGGAGTGGTATAATAGATAAAGTTATAATAATTAACAAGGGTGGTTTTATGAAAAAAAGTTTATTTCATTTTAAAAATCATTTTGTTTATAATTTAAATTGGGGGGTGTTTATGAAACGAACTGTTTTCATAGTTGCGTTGCTTGTATTATCAATCGGTATTCCGATATTAGCGGAATCCAGTGATTCGCTATCAACCGAATTGGAAAATCCTGTATTACAAAAGCAGGAATTAAAGTTGCCGTGGTATAAGAATGTGAACTATACACTCGGATATAATAGTGATAGTTCATTGCTTACCTCCGATAGCCCGAGTAAAGACACATTAAAAGGGAAAGGTATTCCTTTCTGGAGGAAGTTGAGTTATGAAATAGGTTATTCAGGGGGATTATGCTGGACAGGAGAGGACCTTGCGAGATCATTTGAAGCCTCTCCAATAGCTGGACCCTTTATATTACCAATGTATTTTGTGGCGCATCTTTACTACCTTAATTCGATAGAAGTAAGTGCAATATATCCTCTTAAGAATGGTAAAGGGATTGAAGTAGGAATGGGGTATGGATGGGCGAGGATAAATCCAAGCGAATATGTGGATTGGAGATTTAGAATACCAATTTTATTTTTAGGATATAAGTTATCTAAGTTAAGTATAAAGGGGAGATATATGTTTATTTATGCAAAAGATAATATTCAATCATCTATTGAAGAGCAACATGGTAGGGGAACTGGAAATGGATTGAGCGTTTTGCTTGAATATAGCATAAATAAATATACAGGTATATTATTGAGTTTAGGAAATGGGAAATATCGGGCAAGGAGATATTACAAGGAAGATTATCAGGATCGTGTATCAGAATATAATGTTGATATATGTTTTAACGCTATCGGTCTTTCTCTAAGCTACAAATTTAACCTAAAAGGAGGTGGAAAATGAAACATAAAAAAGTATTTTTATTAATATTTTTTGCGTTTTTCTCAACAATTCTTTTTGCCTCTGATGTTCCAATAATCTTTGTCCACGGACACAAATCAGGAGCAAGACCAGAAGATCCAAGTAATAAAGAAAAAGGCGGATGGACTACATGGTATCCAACTGAGTCAGATGGAATAACTTTAAAATTTCCTACAGCAATGACAAAGATTGCGGATTCACATTATGGGGGATATCAATATGGTCTTAAAGCGGATGGGAGTCCTGCAATTACTTGTGATAATACGACAAATCTCAAGCCAAATCAGGGAACAAAAAGAATATTTAAGTTTTCATATTATATATTGCAAATAAATGGAAATATGTCATAGTTAATAAAGAGGAGATTATGTTTTATTGTGGAAAGAAGATGCTAATAGAGATTGATTATGATAATGCTGCATTTCATCTCATTGATTCTTTAAGAAATCTTGAAAGAGCTGACTATCTTGGATTTAATGACGTATTTGATTCTGTAAATATGTATTTTATCAGATCTAAGTATATACCGAATATTACGGATAGCGCACTAACAACAAATTTGGCAATAGAGATAGATACTACCGAAGAGATTACAACGGGTATTGGATCGTCTGGATATGCTCTTAATGAAAATACTATGGGACATGGACTTTGGACAATACTTCCCTCAGAACCAATAGGAGGAACATATGAAGTCTAATATATTGTTTCTGATATTTTTTTTGATTACCGGTTTGCTTTATTCAAATAATTTTGAGCCAATAAATTATAGAAATGCCTTTACAGGAGAACAGAAAGGAAAGGTTTCATGGGAGGAACAGAGAGATTTAAAAAACCCAAAGGGAAAGGTAATTTATGGGACAAAACTTGTTTTAAGTAAAAACCGGTATATTCAGGGGGAACCTATTCAATACAGATTGTATGCTTTCCCGAAAAACAATAAAAGTTTTTTAACAAGGGGACTTCAAGATGCACAATTTACAATAAGAGGAGAAAACAGTTTATACATTGGCACAACATTCAAATATGCAAGTCTTATCTTATTTAATGAGATAAAGAGAAATTATGTTATTTTGCCATATCCTCTGTTAAAGTTACAGGGGATGTTAAGAAAATCCGAATTTTTAGCATCAGATAGTTCAAATATATACTATTATTTTCCAAACTATCCTGAATTGCAATTTAAAATAAAACCCGGCAAATACTGGATAAAATTGGAAATAAAAGAAATTATAAGAGATGCATTTAGATATACTAAAATAGATCAATATGCATATAAAACCACAAAAATTGAAAAAGGTGATACATTAACGATTATGCCCGGTTCTACGGTAGTATATATAGATACGGTACCTGATAGTGAAAAGGAAGCCTTCGGTTTATACAAAGCCGGAAGATATAAAGATTTGGTGACAAAATATCCTAAATCGGTTTATGCAGCTCCTGCTTATTACGGAATATTGGCAAGTGATATAAAAAGAGCAATAAACATTAGGAATAGTAATCCGGAACTAAGGGAAAAGATAAAGATTGAATTTTACAATATGGTTAAGAATTACCCCGATTATTGCAGTGGAGAGGGATTGAATATATTTGTAATATTAGTAGATTGTTTATTAGAGAATCCAATTTATCTTGAAAACAGGATGTTTTCAAGTACAGCGGAAATGGAAACATACTTTAAGAAATTCGATGACCTGAAAAACAATGAATTTGCACAGTGGTTTTACAAGGATATTTACAGAGGTTATGTGGATTTGCTAAAAAAAGTAATGGGGAGGTATAGGCGGTAATGAGAGAGAAATATAAAAAGGCTTTAATGATAACATTTGTTTTTATTGTAATGAATGTTATTAATTTATCCGCCGGAACTTTAGTGCAGGCGGACTTATCTGCTTTTCTACCTATGTGATTGTATAAGGGGATGACAGAAGGGAGAAAAAGAGGTAAAAAAATAATAGATAGGAGGGTTTTATGGGTACATTTGTATTGTTTTCCACATTTAGAAGGCATGCTAGTGTGTTATTTCTTGGATTTTTTCTGTTTTCTTTGAATTCAATGTTATATTCGTCTACATTTAACAGGAATAATGTCATCTATGCAAATTACTATAATAGGACTCAAAGTATAGTATATAACAGTAATATGGAAATGCATGAAGATTCTCTGAATCCTATTCGAGACAAAAATATTCCTCCTCTTGATCCTTTTAAAGTATTTGCAGAAGCTGTAAGTGGAACTTTTGTTGGAGTAGCATGCGGGTTCGGAGCGATGTATCTTACGGCCTATCTTGGAGGTGATATAGGTGCTGGGATAATCTCGATGGATATAGGATGGATTTTGGGTAATCAGATTGGAGTATATATCATTGGTAATCTTGGGGATGAAACAGGTTCGTTACCCAAAACACTATTATATGGGACGGCTTCTTCATTAGGAATTCAGGCTCTGGCTATTGGAACCGCAGTGTTAACCAAAGGGTGGAATACACCGATTTATGGATTTGTAGTGTTAACAGCCCCAATACTTAGTTCGGTTGTAAGCTTTAATATGACGAGAAGATATAAAGTGGAAAAGCATGGTGGAGATGGTCTTATAAATTTTGAAGACGGGAAAATATGTTTTAGTAATCCGGGCATATTTTTACATCCAATATACAGAAACGAACTTGTAGGAATTAAACTAATAAATATAAATTTTTGAGAAATTTATATTGATTCGAGAATAAATTCGAACTTTAAAAAACTCACTTAATACTGCCATTAGATAATTCCCGGTTTTCAACCTGCTTGAAAATGTAGGTACGTGATACGAATATAATTACCACTTTTAGTAAAATAATTATTATTTTAGTTTTGGGACCGGGAAATGATTTCATAAAAAATAGTTATGTTAACTTGCTTTGGTATCCGAGCCCCTGAAACAAGTTCAGGGTGACATAAAGAGAAACGGGAGTTCCTGAAATAATACTGAAATAAATTCAGCACAGGCTCCAGAGGGACCGAATAGATCGTCATTCTTCAATTGACTTTGTTATTCCGAACCTGTTTTGGAATCTCATAGACCCTAAAACAAGTTCAGGGTGACGGGGAGGATGTCATTTAGAGCTTGTTTCAGGATCTTGCTTACTACTGGTTAATATGTTCATATCTACCCGCCGGAACTTTATTGTAGGCAAACCTATCTACCTGATTTACCGGCTTTAAGTTGACAAAATAGTATTTTGATATAAGATATTTTAATATAAAAATAAAGTAATCGATGTGGAGTTTTAAATAACTTTTTTAAAAGGGCAATCTATGAGTCACAATCATAATCACGGTATAGGCAACTATAACAGATCATTTGCCTTTGGAGTGCTTCTCAATGTAATTTTTGTAATCATTGAAGCAGTATACGGTATTTTGTCAGGTTCACTTTCCCTTTTAGCGGATGCAGGGCATAATCTGAGTGACGTAATAAGTCTCCTGCTTGCATGGGGAGCGAGTGTACTTGCTACAAAAGCGGCGACGGATAGAAGAACATACGGTTTCAGAAAGGTTACTATTTTTGCACCTATTATCAGTGCAGTGATTCTCATTATTACGCTCACAGGAATAACATGGGAGGCTATAAATCGTTTTTTTCATCCTCAACCTATCAAAGGAATTACAATTATCATTGTGGCTGCAGTGGGTGTTGTGGTAAATACACTTACGGCACTTATGTTTATAAAAGGGCAAAAACACGATTTGAATATTCGCGGTGCTTTCCTTCACATGGCAGCCGATGCGGGAGTATCGTTAGGAGTTGTAATCGCTGGTCTTATAATTATGATCAAAGGATGGCTCTGGATAGATCCTGTTCTTAGCCTTATTATAGTATCTGTCATTTTATTCGGTATAAAGGGGCTGTTGCGAGATTCCATACATTATGCAATTGACGGGGTGCCAAATGGTATAGATATAAGCGAAGTTAAAAAATATCTAATGGGGCGAGATCATGTTCTCAGCATCCATGACCTTCATATTTGGCCTCTCAGCACTACAGAAACAGCACTTACGGTACATCTTATTATGGATGCGGAACAACTGGATAACAATTTTTTAAGCAATCTCCAGATACAATTACATGATCGTTTCGGTATAGAGCATTCTACAATTCAGGTTGAAGCCAATTCCGAAGAGAACAATTGTTTGTTAAAAAAAGATAGTAATTAAATTCATTTTCGTTAAGTTTACAGTTCAAAATCCCCACTATTTCATTATTTATACCATATTATTAGAGAAAGTAGCGCATATATAATGTAAGGGTTAGACATAAGTTAGTAAATATCTGCCTTAAAAATAATTTAGTAGTTGACATTTATTTTTTTTTGTCTTAAAATGAAATATGGAGAAAGTCGGTAAAAGTCGGGAAGTTAAGTAAAAAGGAGATTTATGGGTTATTCGGGGCAACTGACATACACAATTGATAACGATAATAGGTTGCTTATTCCTGCTAAGTTAAGGAACCATCTCTTTGTGGACGGTGAAAAGGGAAGAGTAACGATTACAAGAGGTTTCGACAGGAATATAATTATATTCAATCAATCTCAATGGAAGGCATTCGAAGAATCTCTGTATAAGTACCCGAGAAAAGGCGATTACAGAAAGATAATCAATTGGTTTATCGGTTCTTCCGAGACCGTTGATGTGGATTCCCAGGGAAGAATAAAAATTCCCGAGTTTCTCCTGAAAGAATTTGAAATTAAAAAACATGTCGTTATTACTAAGGATAAAAACGCTCTGTTATTATGGGATCCTGATATCTATGCTGAGTATGTTAAGACCGTTAGAAAAGATTTCGAAAAGATAGTTGATGAAATGGAGATGGATTTTTGATGAAAATTTCCAATCGGATTGTTAAAGGTACCGTTGTAATTTCAATTTACGGGGTAATAAAGAAGAAAGACATTGAAATATTGTTGAGTAAATTGCATAACTACATTGATAAGGGATATCGATATTTTGTTATTGACCTACGTCATACAAGACACTCTCATTACATTTTCGGATACAGATTAAGTGAATTTAAGAGAAGAGTCGATTCATTGGGCGGAAGATTGAGTTTAGTACTGGCTTCCAAGTATATAATGCAAATTTTAAGGTTATCCGGTGATGATTGGACATATTCGATATCTCAAAACCAGAAGCAAGCATTAAATGTGATCCTAAAGTTTAGGAGAGGTAATGCTTGAGCATGTACCTGTATTATTGGATGAATCAGCAGAGTTTATATGTTCAAATCTTGTAGAAGGCACTATTATAGACTGCACCTGTGGTGCCGGAGGACACTCGAGAGCGTTTCTTGAGAGAACCGAAAACAATGTAAAACTTATATGCATCGACAGAGATAAAGATGCAATTGAAATAGCAAAGGAAAATTTAAGTGAATATGGAAACAGAGTTGAGTTTATGAATATAAGATTTAGTGAAATCGATGGAATATTCCGAGAGAGAATGATTAATAGGGTATTTTTTGATCTCGGTATTTCTACAATGCAAATCGATGCGTTTGAAAAGGGATTTACATACAAGAAAGATCAAAAACTGGATATGGGGATGGGGAAAAATGATATAACTGCCTATAAAATCGTGAATGAATATTCATTTGAAAAACTTGTAGAGATATTCAAGACATTCGGACAGGAGCGATTCTCCACTCGGATTGCCGATAGAATTGTTAATGAGAGAAATATCAAGCCCATAGAAACGACAGGCGAATTGGCACTCATAATAAGAAAAACTGTCCCGAGGAATCTGCAATTGAAGACGCTTAGCAGAATATTTCAATCATTAAGAATAGCGGTTAACGAGGAGTTGTCCGAGTTAGAAAAGGCTCTTGCTATATCTATCGATAATTTGGATAGAGACGGAAGAATCGGTGTTATTACATATCATTCACTTGAGAGAAATATTGTAAGACGATTGACCGTCACAAGAGATGATGTAAAAGTGAAAAAGAAAAATCCGGGAAGAGATGAGATAAAAAACAATAGAAGAGCGAGAAGTGCAAAACTATATAAGATAGTGAAATTATGAGTAACAATATTAAGATTGTAATTGTTGTTTTGGGGCTATTTTTATATCTGTCTGTTAAGATTGTTCATGATAGAATGTATCTTCAATACGGAAGATTGAAGAGAACCGAAATAAAATTATCCAAACAGAAGGAGAAATATAAAAGTGCTTATGATTCACTTATAACGTTTAATAGAATTGTCAGGATTGCAAAAGAAGAACTTAATATGGTATTCCCGAAAGGGAACCAAAAGAGGGTGATTGAATAAGTTATGAGCGAAAAGAGGTTGCTTGTTATAAAACTTTTCATAATATCGATGTTTTTTATTATACTTGTTCGCCTAATGTATGTTCAGATAATAAAAGGCTCGTACTACTACAAAAGGGCAAAAGCAATCGAGTTAAAAAAAGTCGTGCTTGAACCGAGTAGAGGTAAAATAATGGATTCCGAAGGTGTAACACTTGCATCATCCTATGAAACCTATTCAATTTTTACATATAATTCCTGGGTAAAAAACAAGGGGTTTATGGCTAGACAGATTGCAAAAACAGGTTTGATTTCCTACGAGGAAGCCCTCAGAAAGCTTAGGAAACCGGGATTTAATTGGATAATCAGAGGAGTTGGGAAGAATAAGTGTAGGCATATAGTAAGAGATATAAACCGGTACGGTATTAAAAGTGATTCGTTAGGATTTTATAAAGACCGCATCAGGGTATATCCTTTCAATAGAGAATTTTCTCCGATAATAGGAGATCTAAGTGAAGATAACAGAGGATTATCCGGAATAGAGTATAAATACAACAATTTTTTGCAGGGGGAAAGAGGTTGGGCTGTATTTCAAACGCATCCAACAGGCGGTATTTATGCAAAGAGTAATTATCCTCACAAGAAAGAAAAAGATGGTGATGACATTATCCTCACCATCGATAAGAATTTACAGGATCTAGTTTATTCGGAAGTGAAAAAGGCGGTAGAAAAATATAATGCTAAAGGCGGATGTGGGATAATAATGGATCCAAACACAGGGGATGTACTAGCTATGGTGAATTATCCGACTTTCAAAGCCGGTATTGGTGATACCATTGAGAATTATTATAAGAAAAACAGGGCGATTTCCTTTAATTTTGAACCGGGGTCAATATTCAAAATTGTTACGATGTTCGGTGCTCTCAGCAATAAAATTGTAAAACCGGGTGATACTCTTGTTGATTCTACCGGTAAAATCACAGTGGATCGCATTATGATACGTGATGCTGAAGAGCATGGCATACTTACCGTTAAACAATCCTTTTACGTATCGAGTAATGTGGGAATGGTAAGATTAGCTCAAAAACTGGGAAAAGAGAAATTTTATTCTTATATAAAGTTGTTCGGATTTGGTTCCAAAACGGGAATAGATCTACCCGGAGAGGAGAAGGGAATTCTGCGTTCTCCAAGGAGATGGAAAAGAATCGATTTCTCAACCATTGCATTTGGACAAGGTATAGCTGTTACTCCTATTCAGATAACCGTTGCATATGCGGCTATTGCGAATGGCGGGAGACTTCTGAAACCTCATATTGTTAAAGAGGTAAAGAGAGGAGATAAAATTATCTATAAGAGGAAAAAAGAGATAATCAGAACAATTCCCGATAGACACACGATTGACATATTAAAGAATATGCTTGTTACGGTTGTTGATAGCGGTACGGGCAGGAACGCCAGAATCGGGGGGCTCAAAGTTGCCGGAAAAACAGGTACTGCACAGCAAAGTGAACCGGGTAAAGGATATGATGGAAGTATAGTTTCCAGTTTTGTGGGATTTTTCCCTGCAGAGCATCCGCAATTCGTTCTGACAATCGTAATAGACAGACCTAAAAAAGCACGTTTTGCATCTGTGGTTGCTGCTCCCTGTTTCGGAAAGATAGGAAATAAAATCTCAACGATGAGGCCCTATATTGAAAAGGTGTTTGCAAGAAGATGAAATTAAAAAATGTTTTGAACGGTATTGATTACGAAATTGTAAATGGCGGTGTTGATACGGAAATAGCCGGTATTGATTACGATTCCAGAAAGATAGGTAAAGATGAGCTATACATTGCGATAAGATGGACCCATGTGGACGGACATGAATTTATTAAAGATGCAGTCAATAAAGGGGTCAGTGCTATTGTTATAGATAGAGATATAAAGCAGGATTTTAAGGAAATTGCGGTTGTTAAGGTGAAAAATAGTTATAAGAGTTTGTTTGGCTTGGCTTCCAATTTTTACGGGAAACCGGCAGATAAGCTCAATATTATAGGGATAACGGGGACAAACGGTAAAACCACGACTACATATTTATTGAAATCTATTTTGGAGGAGAGAGAACAAGTTGCTATTATAGGTACGATAAGATATATTATCGGCAAAGAAAAAAGAGAAGCTCCTAACACTACTCCGGATGCCCTTATATTAAACAGGATTTTTTCTGAAGTTGTAAATAAAGGCATAAAAACGGTTATTATGGAAATCTCTTCTCATTCCATAGCCCTCGGTAGAATAAACGGAATGAAATTTAATACGGTGGCATTTACAAATCTAAGCAGAGAACATCTTGATTTTCATAAAGATATGGAGTCATATTTTAAGGTTAAGAGCAAATTGTTTACCGATTATCCTTCTGTTAATAAGGTTGTAAATATCGATGATTTCTATGGGAAAAGGCTTTTTGAATCGTTGAAAGGAAATATATACACATATGGATTAAGTAAAAAAGCAAATTTCTATGCTGAGAGAGTTAATGTTGCAAAACACGGTATCCAATTTACACTAAATCTCAATGGAGATGAAATTTCATTGAAATCGAAGTTGCTTGGTGAGTACAATGTTTATAATAGCATTCTCGCTTCTTCGATAGCCTATCTTAACGGATTTACTCCGGGTGAGATTAAGTCGGGGATAGAGAAGGTTGAATATGTTGAAGGGAGAACCGAATTGATCGAGGGAGAAAAATCGGGTATAGATGCCATAGTAGATTATGCTCATACGCCAGATGCTCTTGAGAGATTGCTTCTTTTTGCCCGAGAAAATGGATTTTGGAATAATATTATTTTGGTTTTTGGTTGTGGTGGCGACAGAGATACGGAAAAGAGACCGAGAATGGGGACAATTGCATGCAAATATGCAGACACGGTAATTTTGACCAATGATAATCCGAGAAACGAATCGCCTGATAAAATAATTTCAGATATAGAAGCCGGGATGGAATGTCCTCATATTGTGGAAATGGAACGTGCAAAAGCGATTGAAAAAGCCGTTGGAAAAGCTAAAACCGGAGATGTTGTTATTGTTGCTGGAAAAGGACATGAAGATTATCAGATAATAGGTAATATGAAGAGACATTTCAGTGATAGGGAAGAGTTACTGAAGAGGCTTGTATGAAACCTATAAAATCCGAAGATTTCTTAAACGCCATCGATTATATTTCTCTTGAGGGAAAAATAAAAGGGCTTATAAGAGGTATTGAAATAAATTCGTTGAATATAGAGAAAGATTATCTATTCTTTGCTCTTGAAACAGGTAAAATAAGCGGAACACACTATGCCGAGGATGCTATTAAGAGAGGTGCCATCGCTGTTGTAACGGAGAGGGAATTGAATATTTCACCTTTTGTTCGGGTAAAAGATTCACTGAATGCATTAACCGAATTTGCAAAATATTATAGACATTTATTTACACCTAATGTAATAGGTTTAACGGGGAGTGTCGGAAAGACAACGGTAAAAGAGATGCTTCACCTTATACTTGGATCAAAATATGATACGGTTAAAAACAGAGGGAATTTAAATAATCATATAGGAGTTCCGTATTCCGTATTTGGTATTGAAGATAATACCGAATTTGCAATATTTGAGATGGGTATGAATCATATAGGTGAGATAAAACACCTCGCTAATATAGTTAAGCCGGAGATCGGTATTATAACTTCCGTTTCCCCCTGTCATATAGGTTATTTCAACGGTATTGAGGAAATTTTAAAGGCTAAACTTGAGCTTTATAATGCACTACCCAAAGGTGGTATATTTTTCTTGAATAGTTATGACGAACTGTTACGCAATATAAGGAGAAGGAGCGATATTGAGCATATAACCATTGGAGAAAAGGGAAACTATAAATTGTCAAACTTCAAGGAGAATAAAGATGCTATTGCATTTGATATAAATGATGTACACTTTTCCATACCCATAATTGGTAGATTTAATGCTGTAAATGCAGCTCTTGCTGTCGCAGTTGGTGATAGATTCGGCATAAGCCTGAAAGAATCTTCTTCCATATTGGAGAATTACAAGACAACCGAAGGGAGAATGAGAATTTTGAATGTCGGGGATGGAATATTTGTAATTGACGACACATATAATGCGAATCCGACTGCATTCAATAATATGATTGATTATGTAAAAAATAATTATCAAGGGGAGAAATACGCTGTTATAGGTGATATGCTGGAACTTGGAGAATTTGCGGAATTCTATCACAGGGAGCTGGGTAAATATCTCGATAAAGCCGATTTTAAAATGGTGTTATACAAAGGTGACTATTTTGATGAAGTCAAAAAAAATATTGAGAACGGGACAGCAAAAAAGTTAAATGAACAAAACCTAATGCAACTTGCACAAAATGCGAAGAAGGGAGATGTGATTCTGTTCAAAGGCTCAAGAGGAATGCAAATGGAAAAATGGCTTGAAAAATTTTTAAAGGAATTTGACAATGATTTATAATATAATTGTTCCCCTTTTGAGAGGGTCCATTGTATCGAATCTTTTGCGTTATATTACATTCAGAGCAATTTATGCTGCGGTAACATCGTTGCTTATTTCTTTTATTGCCGGACCTTATTTGATACGATATTTAAAAAAATGTCACATAGAGGACAATGTTCGTGAATATTCTCCGGAGAGCCATAATTCGAAAAAAGGAACTCCAACAATGGGTGGTATATTAATTATTCTATCGATATTGATTCCGGCTCTTTTATGGGCAGATCTTACAAATAAATACGTATTAATTATGCTTAGCGGTATCACATTTGCCGGGATTTTAGGATTTGTTGACGACATGGTAAAGTTGAGGAAGAACAAAGGGATGAGAACATGGGTAAAACTATCGTCCCAGATAATCATTTCGCTTGCTTTGGGACTATGGGTATACTATGCACATCTCAAGCCCGGATATGAATCATTGACAAATGTTCTATTTATCAAGAATCTCTTTTTGAATCTCGGTATATTTTATGTGCCTTTTGTTATGCTTGTTATCATAGGAAGTTCTAATGCGGTAAATCTTAGCGATGGTCTTGACGGTCTTGCAATTGGTGTTTTTGCTCTTGCCATAGGCAGTTTCATCATACTGAGTTACGCGCTGGGAAACATCAATATATCGAATTATTTGAATTTGCTCTATCTTCCCGGGAGTGGCGAACTTACCGTAATACTCGCTGCTACAGTGGGAGCATCCCTGGGATTCTTATGGTTTAATGCTCATCCTGCTGAGATTTTTATGGGAGATACGGGGTCATTGTCATTGGGGACAATATTGGGATTATCAGCGGTACTTTTGAAACAAGAAATACTGTTAATATTTATTGGCGGTGTATTTGTTCTGGAAGCCGGTTCCGTTTTACTACAGGTAGCAGGATTCAAAATAACCGGTAAAAGAGTATTTAAGATGGCACCGTTACATCATCATTTTGAAATGAAAGGGTGGCCGGAAACGAAGATTGTGATAAGATTTTGGATTATTGAGATACTGTTCATTTTATTCGCTCTTAGCACATTAAAGATAAGGTGATTATGAAGGTTACGATTTTAGGTATAGCAAGAAGCGGTATAGCGGCAGCATTGGCTTCAAACAGGTTGGGATATGATATATTTCTCAGTGATTTTGGTATGCCTGAAAAGAGGTTTATAGATGAAATTGAAAAACTCAGGTTACCATACGAAACGGGTAAACATTCGGATAAGGTTTTTGAGGCGGATCTTATTGTAGTAAGTCCTGGTGTCCCGTCCACAGCTCCGGTAATAAGTGAAGCGAAAAATAGGGGAATAAGAGTGATTTCGGAGATTGAGTTTGCCTTTGAACATTTTAAGAAACCGATTATTGCAATTACGGGAACAAATGGGAAAACAACCACCACGACACTAATTTACAATATGTTAATCGCCTCAGGGCTTAGGGCAATTATAGGCGGAAATATTGCGCCCGGTATTCCACTTTCCAATTTCATCCTGAAGGATGATGATGTTGATTTTATCGTTGCAGAAATAAGCACTTTTCAACTTGAGTTAATCGATAGATTCAATCCGGTGATCTCGGTGCTTACGAATATATCACCGGATCATATAGACAGGCATAAAACTATGGAAAATTACATAAAAGAAAAAATGAAAATTTTTAAAAACCATAAGAATAGCGATTATGCCGTTTTTAACAATGAGGATATTAATATAAAGAAGTATTTATTCATGATAAGGGGAAAACAGTATAGATTTTCTTTGAGAACCGATGTGAGCAGAGGTACCTTTGTGAGAGAAGAGGAACTAATATTCAAAGGTGATAATAAGGAGAAAACGATATGCTCCGTTAATGATATAGCGTTGCCCGGTTACCACAATAGAGAAAATGTGCTTGCCGCTTCATGTGCTGCATTTCTTGCGGGAGGAACCGTAGAAGGTATAAGATATGCAATACGTAATACGAACAGTATACCGCACAGACTTGAATACTTGGGGAAAGTGAAAGGAGTAATATTTTATAATAATTCAATGTGCACAAATCCGGTTGCTTTTAGAAAGAGTTTGGAAGCGATATCATCCAAAAATATTATTTTAATTGCCGGAGGAAGAGAAAAGGATACCGGTTTGGGTGATATGGGGAAAGCAATTGTTGAGCATGTAAAGTATTGTGTGTTGATAGGAGAATTAAAGGATAGGCTTGAAGCGGAATTGAACAAATACGGATTTAAAAATTATTTTAAAACCAATGATTTTGAAGAAGCTGTGAGAACTGCATTTAAACAAGCCAAAAAGGGAGAAATCGTCTTATTATCTCCCGGAGCTGCCAGTTTTGATATGTTCAAGAGTTTTGAAGATAGAGGGAACCGTTTTAAGAAGTTGTTCAACTTAATAAAGAGGGAATATGAAGATTGATAAGGTATTGTTCTGGGATATAATCTTTATTCTTATCTTCGGGCTTTTGATGGTTTTATCTTCATTGGGTGGTTTTATAATGTTTAGTGACAATTTTCTAAAAGGAAGTGAGAAATTCATAAAACAGTTAGTTGTTGCATGTATAGGATTTCTGGCGATGTTAGGGATTAGCAAGTTGGACTATGGTACCATACGCAACTGGGTTAAACCGGTATTTATCATTGCCGTATTACTGCTCGGGGCGGTTTTGGTAATAGGAGGCGGTCTTGGAGGGGTTAAGAGATGGTTGGTATTTGGACCTATCAGCTTTCAGCCTTCCGAGCTTGCAAAGTATACTCTTGTTCTATTTCTCGCTTCCGCTTATGCTAAGAAGAGTGTAGAATTGGACAATATTGCGGTAAGGATAAAATATTTTTATCTGCCCATTGCGATTGTTATTGGTCTTGTAGTAATGGAGCCGAATTTCGGAACAGCTTTTGTTATATCATTAATATCGTTAACCATGCTCTTTATTATGGGATTTGATGTAAAGGAATTGGGGCTACTTATCCTCATCGCCCTATCAATCCTTACCATTGGGATTATTGTTACACCTTATGCAAGAATGAGGATTGCAGGATTTTTTAATCTGAAAGGAGCGAAATCTCCAGGAACACAATCGATGTATTCGCTCTTTGCGATAGGTTCGGGGCGTCTTTTCGGTTTAGGGCTTGGTGGAGGGATGACAAAACTGTTCTTTTTGCCGAGAGCGTACACCGATTTCATATTTTCCGTTATTGGTGAGGAATTTGGTTTCATAGGTACATTTTTGATGATAGGGGCGTATTTTATTCTTGTGGTGAGAGGGATGAAGATTGCAAAAATGAGCAACGATGTCTTTGGCTTTCTGGCTTCCTACGGTATCACAATTACCATTGCATACTATGTAATTTTTAATATACTTATTGCCTTAAAGTTGTTCCCCGTTACAGGTTTGCCTTTACCGTTTGTTAGCGTAGGTGGTTCGAGTTTGATTATAACGCTGTCTGCAATGGGGGTTTTACTTAGCATATCCAAATCGGGAGATGATGCAAAAAGTGAAAACGATTTTTATAGCCTCAGGAGGAACGGGGGGACATATCTTCCCGGGACTTTTACTGGCTAAACGAATGAAAAATGATTTTAAGATTTATTTTGTAGGGAATGTAAAAGGTATGGAATACGAAATAATCAAAAGATACGGATATGAATTCTTACCGATACCTTCGTATGGCTTTGTCGGTAAATCACCACTTGAAAAGATGAAGTCCGTTTTATATAATTTTACTTCATTATTATGGAGTATGAGATACATAAAGATGTACGGGCCGGAATTTATTATAGGTACGGGAAGCTTTACGGAACTACCTGTGGGGTTTGCTGCAAAATTAATGAAAGTCCCGGTTTATATCACTGAACAGGATAGCTATCCCGGCATAGCAACAAGATTACTATCTCTTATAGCAAACAGGGTATTTCTCTCGTATGAAACGAGTGGGAAACTTCTGAAACGCAGGGATAATGTAAGTGTTATTGGGACTATAAGCGAAATAGTCACAGTTGGAAAAACAAAAGACCAAATTAAATCGGAGCTCGGCATATCGAGAGGGATGAAAATAGTGTTTGTATTTGGTGGTAGTCGAGGAGCAAAGGCTTTGAATAAAGCGGTAACGGAGATGATAAAATCAGGATTGCCCGGTGATATATTTGTTATATGGCAAACGGGAAAGAACAATTTTGATGAGATTAAAAAAGAGATGGGGGATACTGAATTTAACGGTATTATACTACCATTTGTGTATAATATGCCTGAGATTTATACTATAGCCGACCTTGTGGTTGCAAGAGCAGGAGCATGTACACTTGCGGAACTTTCCGATTATAGAAAAGCTGCAATTCTGGTCCCGTTTCCCTTCGCTGCACACAATCACCAAATGAAAAACGCAAGGTATTATGAAAAGAGAGGGGCGGCAATTGTCATAGATGAAAAGGAAATCAATGCCGAATTATTGAAGAAGCAGATTATAAGATTGATTTATAATAGTAAGAAATTGGCAAAGATGGGAGAGAACAGTGGGAAACTACACAATCCCAATGCCGCAGATACGGTTGTAAAAGCAATATTAAGGAGTAAATAAGATGTTTAGAGATACGAAAAAGATTCATTTTGTCGGGATAGGTGGAATAGGGATGAGCGGTATTGCCGAGGTATTGATAAATCTCGGGTTCGATGTGAGTGGCTCGGATATTCGCGAGAGTGATATCATACGACATTTGCAAAAATTAGGAGCAAAAATATTTATCGGGCATTCGGAAGATAATATAAAAGATATAGATGTTTTGGTATATTCTTCAGCTGTAAAAGTTGATAATCCCGAAATCGTGGGGGCTGTTAAAAGGGGTATTCCTGTTATAAAGAGAGCCGAAATGATGGGGGAGATGATGCGCCTGAAGTTCAGTATAGCCATTGCCGGCACACATGGAAAGACTACAACTACCTCGATGATAGCAGGGGAGATGTTGGAAAACAATATGGATCCTACCGTCATAGTTGGAGGGATTGTTAATAGTTTTGGTAGTAATGCGAAACTTGGAAGTGGGAAATATTTTGTATGCGAAGCTGACGAGAGTGACAAATCGTTCCTTAAACTGTTTCCCACAATAACTGTTGTTACGAATATAGACATAGATCATCTCGATAATTATTCCGGGCTCGATGAGATAAAAGAAGCCTTCGTAAATTATATCAATTCTGTACCTTTTTACGGATGTTCAATTGTCTGTATGGACGATAGAAACGTGCAATCGATTTTACCTGATTTGAACAAACGATATATAACATACGGTTTTCTCCCGCAGGCTGATATAAGAGCAAAGAATATAGAAATCAAAGATTTTGGGAGTGTCTTCGATGTGGAAGGGAAAGGAATATCTATAGAGAAAATAAATCTTAGGATTCCGGGAGAGTTCAATATAAAAAACGCCCTTGCTTCTATTGCTGTTGGTATAGAACTTGGTATTCCTCAAGAAACCATAAAACTTGCCATTGAAAAATTCCAAGGGGTACACAGAAGATTTGAATATAAAGGGGATGTAGGACAATGTAAAGTATTTGATGATTATGCTCATCATCCGACAGAGATCGAGAATACACTTAAAGCGGCTCGGGATGCCTGGAACGGGAGGATAATTGCCATATTCCAACCGCATTTGTATTCCAGAACGGTTCTATTGAAAGAGAAATTCGGTGGAGCGTTTTACAATGCGGACATTGTTATTATAACGGATGTATATCCTGCAAGAGAAAAACCCATTGAAGGAGTGACTGGAAAAGTAATAGCCGACTCGTGTATCGAGCATAGACATAAAAATGTGATTTATGTAGAAAATAAGGAAGAAATCCCCGAGATGCTCAATAAGATTAAAAAGGATAATGATATGATTATCACTATTGGTGCGGGAAACATTTACAAAGTAGGAGAGGAGTTTATTGAAAAATATGGGAATAAGCGAACGATTTAAGAGAGCCTTTAAAGGCAAAATAAAAGAGCGTGTGAATTTAAAAAATTATTCCTACATGCATACGGGGGGATATGCGGAACAATTATTTTTACCCGCTACCATTGAAGATTTAAAATTACTGCATGAAGAATTTAATTCCGTCGATATTATCGGGAATGGTTCCAATGTTTTGTTCAAAGGGAATATTGACCGTATCGCAGTGATTAGTGATATCTTTAATAGCACAATATCCGTTGTTGAGGACACGATAACAGCAAGTGCCGGGATAAGTTTGCCACATGTTGCAAGAGTGGCTTACGAGAACGCTCTTTCCGGAATGGAGGAGTTGATAGGTATTCCTGGGACTATTGGAGGAGCTATTAGGATGAATGCGGGGGCTTATGGCAAAACTATATTTGGATTACTGAAAAATATTACCGTTTTTAATATGAAAAGTGGAGAAATTACAAATTTGAATATGTCCGAATTAAAGCCTACGTACAGAGATGGAGGTTTCGATGAGGATAATATTGTTATCGAAGCGGAATTAAAATTAACGAGGGAAGACAGGAATTATATGTTAAACAGAATGATCAATTTTTCCATAAACAGAAGAATGAGACAGCCAATGGGAGGCTACTCTCTTGGATCTATTTTCAAGAATCCGAAACAATATCCGGCAGGCTGGTTAATCGAAACATGCGGATTAAAAGGAAAACGAATAGGTGGTGCTTTTGTCTCCCAAAAACATGCAAATTTTATTATAAATGACGGTACGGCAACATCAAAGGATATTCTTGATTTGATAGATTTAATAAGAACGAGAGTTGCAGAGAAATTTAATGTAGAGCTTGAATTGGAGATTGTATTATTATGATTTTGACGGTAAATGAGAAAAAAAGAAGACGAAGGAAAAAACCGGGTACGGTGAGGAAACTCGTTAAAATATCGCTAATAGTCGCTATTTTGGTAATTCCTATTGTTATTGCATATAATTATTTATTTATTGTCAAGAATATCGTTGCTCCGGATGAAGTAAGAGTCGCTGCCGATAGGGTTGCTCTCGGGAAATCTCTGTTCAAGGTTAATAAGAAATTATTGTTAAATGAGTTAGGTGAATATAATAATTATGATATTAAAATCACAAAAATGATTCCCGGGAAACTTATAATAACAAAAAAGGAAATAGAACCGCAGCTCTATATTGTGGATAGAAATTTATATGTTGATAAAAGGGGGAATCTGTTTCGTGTGAAGGGTAAAATTCTATATGCACCGTTAAAGGTTTTCGGGAAAATAAAGGATTCGGAACTCGATGATCTTTTAAAAATAGCAAAAATGGGAGTATTTAAATCCATACAAAGTCATAACGGTTACTATACCGGAAAGCTTGGTAATGTAAAAATTTCTTTTACGACACTGGATAAAACTTTAATAGAAAGAATAAAGCTCGTAATGAGTGAAGAAACAAGGAAATATTACAGCATGGATTTACGATTTAAGAACCTGGTGATAATCAGATAGAGAGGTGAACATGGGAAAGAAAGATATAATAGCGGCAATTGATATCGGAAGCAGTAAAGTCGTTGCACTTATTGCAATAGTTGAAGACGGGGGAATTAATATCGTGGGGATAGGGCAACATCCTTCCAATGGAGTCAGCAAAGGGCAAATTATAAATATTGACAAGACAACGAATGATATTCAGGAAGCTATGAATAGTGCTACCTTGATGGCTGGTGTGAAATTTACAAGACTTTATGTCGGGATTGGGGGAGGCCACATAGAAACAATTACATCAAAAGGGATGGTAGCAATACAGAGAGGTAATATCCCGATTACAAAAGAAGACGTAGGACGTGTTATAGAGCAGGCAAAAGCTATCGCTATTCCTACGGACAGGGAGATTTCACATATTATTCCCCAGGAGTTTAAGGTAAATGAGGAGATTGAAACAAATGATCCCATAGGGATGACAGGAATTAGGTTGGAAGGAAATATAAAAATCATCACATCATCGTCGTATAGTGTGCAAAACATAAAGAGATGCATTGAAAAGGCACATTTGAAGAATGCTATTTATGTTGTTAATCCCATAGCTTCGGCTTATGCTACCTTCGATGAGAATGAAAAGAAGATGGGGGCTATAATGCTTGATATAGGAGCAGAAACCACAAGTATAGTGATTTATGAAAAAGGCAATTTAAGGTATGTGGGAGTAGTAGAGATCGGTGGGGAATTTATTACGAAGGACATAGTCTACGGGTTGAATACAACCAGAGAAAATGCGGAGAATTTTAAGATTAACTATGGTTGTGCTCGATTGGATATGGTTGATGACAATGAAATTATTGAAGTTCCCGGGGTGAGTGGTAGAGCACCGAGAAAAATAAGCAAACAGGAATTTATTCAGATAATAGAGCCGAGGACAAGAGAGATTTTGGAACTTGCATATGCTAAAATAATCAAGGAATCGGATGTCCCCATTGACAGAATTGGAGCGGGATTGATTTTGACCGGAGGAACGGCAAATTTGCCGGGGATTTCGGAACTGGGAGAAGATATATTCAATTTAAGAGGAAGAATCGGAAATCCGATGGGAGTTTCCGGAATCGGTGAGAACATTTATGATCCGGCGTTTTCTACATCAGTAGGGCTGATTAAATATGCAGTAACCGAAGAGGGGACTTCCGAAAGCAGTAGAGGGATGAGTAGGCCTCAGGAAGGCTGGATAAAGAAAATTTTTGATTGGTTAAAAGATATTTAAAAATGGAGGGCACCATGTTTGATGTAAGTGATGAAAGGGTGATTAAACCTGCCGAGATCAAAGTGATCGGAATCGGAGGCGGGGGTGGAAATGCCGTGAATAGAATGTTTAAAGAGGGAGTAAATTCTATTGAGTTATTTGTAATGAATACGGATCTGCAAGTACTATCAAAGAGTCCGATACCTGACGACCATAAAATTCAGATCGGCGCTCAATTGACAAAAGGACAGGGGGCAGGCAAAGATCCGGTTAAGGGAAAAGCTGCAGCTGAAGAAAATGCCGATGAGATAAGAAATCTTCTTCAAGATACCGATATGGTATTTCTTACCGCAGGGATGGGCGGAGGAACAGGTACGGGAGCAATGCCGGTTGTTGCAAAAATAGCAAGAGAGTTGAACATACTAACTGTTTGTGTTGTAACTAAGCCCTTCGAATATGAAGGTAAGAGAAGAATGGAGATAGCCGAAGGAGGAATATTGGAGCTTAAATCGGTTGCTGATAGTTTAATTGTTGTTTCCAATGAAAAGAGCCTTGAAATGTTTCCCGATGACAGCATAAGCGATGGGTTTAAACATATTGATATGATTTTGGTCGATACGGTAAGAAGTTTAACGGAAGTGATAACTAAACCGGGGAGAATGAATGTGGATTTTGCCGATGTAAAATCAATTTTGTCCGATAAAGGTGATGCTATTGTTGGAATTGGAAGCGGAGAAGGGGAGCAAAAGGCTATTAACGCCGTTAGTAATGCGCTCAACAACCCGTTGCTCGAAGGTGTTACATTTAACGGAGCGGAAAGTATACTATTTGTTATTACAACAGGCAAAAACGGACTGTCTATGAGAGAATGGGGTGATATTGGCAACTTCATAAAACAGAGAGCGGACGAAAATGCCAATTTGATACACGGTCTTGTTGAAAAAGACGATATGGAAGGAAAAGTAGAAGTTGTTGTGGTGGGCACAGGATTGCGAAAAATAGAAGATCAGATTGAAAATTTTTATGCAATGGAAGATAGAATAAAACGTGGAGATCTTGAAAAGCCTACATACAAAAGAGTTAAAGGTATGGAAAGGAGTGTGGATGTTAATAAACCGCAAGATATTTCGATACCCGCCTTTTTGAGAAGACAGGCTGATTAAGTGAATATTACATGGTGCTTTTGAATACTTGACAATCAAAGATTGTTGTGTTATTATTACTACAAAGCAATTTCCCTCGCTTTTTTATACAACCTCCTCCCCCTTATTTATGAAATAAGGGGGAATTTTATTATACTCAAAAATGATTTTACTAATTGTATAGTTCGGTATATTTTACGTAATGGAGGGCTGATTCTTTTAATGTTTTCAATGATTCCGGCGGTAGCGTTCTTTTAATAACTGCGGGAACACCTGCGACTAAGCTTCCAGGGGGAATCACCGCATTTTCCTTTATTACGGAACCTGCTGCCACAATTGAGCCTTTTCCTATATGTGCATTATCGAGTATTACTGCTCCCATACCTATGAGACAGTAATCTTCTATTACACATCCATGGATTGTTACATTATGTCCTACGGTAACATAATCACCTATAATAACAGGCAATTTTTCCGTAACATGAAAAACAGAGTTATCCTGAACATTTGATGAATTACCGATTTTTATGTAATTGATGTCGCCCCTTAAAACAGCTCCATGCCAGATTGAAACATTTTCTCCCAATCTTATATCCCCTATCAATGTTGCATTGGGGGCTAAGAATAACGGTTTGTCGGGTTCTTTATCGCCAATTTTAACAATCATTTATTTTTTATCTCCTTTTTTCGAAATAAAATAGCTTAACCATTCCAAACCTGTGACTATGTTAATATCGAAAACCAATGTTTTTTCAGGAACTCTGATATGCCTACCGGTCATATTCAAAATTCCTTTGATTCCGGCCTTTGCGAGTTTTTCGGAAACTACTTGAGCTACGTTCATTGGTGTTGATAATATGGCGAATTTAATCCTATTTTCTTTGACGAAATCGTTTAATTCGTCAATATGCATTACTTTTACCCCTTCTATAGGTTCTTTGCCGATTATTTCTTCTTTAATATCGAAAATACCTTTTAAGAAAAAGTTCTCATCTTTGAACCCAGGGAAAAAACTAATAGCAGTCCCTAAGTTTCCGTATCCTACGATTATATAAGAATTTTTTTTTGAAATATTAAGGATTTTCATTATTGATTTCATCAAATAATTCACATTATATCCAATATGTTTTTTCCCGAACTCACCGAAATAAGAAAAGTCTTTTCTTACCGAAACCGCATTGGTATGAGCGAGAGAAGCGAGTTGTTTGGATGAGATGAATTCTACATTGTTATCTTTCAAACATTTTAAAATGTGAAAATAAACGGATAGACGCCTAACTGTAATTTCCGGGATATCGGAATAATTGTATTTCATAAACACTCCTTATGCTATTTAAATCACATTATTATATAATTGCAATTTGGTTTTGTCAATAGATACTGTAATGGAGCGGGTAGATGGGGGTGCTTGCACTAAAGTTTCGGCGGACTTATCTACCGTAGGGAAATTAATAATATTTACATAAAATTAATTATGTGTTAAATTATCCTATGGGAAAGGGAGAAAGTAACGAGCGTTTTCTGAATATAAACGAATTGGTATTCCCTCATATTTACAGGGTCAACGCCTCGGCGGGGTCGGGGAAAACAAACGCGCTTTCCGATCGGTTTGTTGAATTGCTACTTACAAAAAAAATAAACAACAATTTTTTGCCCAATATCATAGCACTAACATTTACGAATAAAGCCGTTATGGAAATGAAGGAGAGAATTCTACACAAGTTAAAAACCCTTTATTTTCAGGATAAAAGCGATAAAAAAAATGCCGAATTCATATCGAAAATATCGGAAGA
>QNBC01000011.1 GCA_003641665.1 candidate division TA06 bacterium | reverse complement strand
TTACGAAAAGCGGTTTTGTGAAGTCCCGTCATCTCGATGACAAGGCGGGCGTTGCCGTTCTTTATTCGGCTCTTTTGAAGTTGAAAGAGCAAAAGATAAATCCTGAATACGATACATATTATTTCATAAGTAATAACGAAGAGGTAGGACACGGTGCAAGAGCGGGTTATCCCGAAGATACGGCGGAATTTCTTGCAGTGGATATGGGAGCTGTTGGAAAAGGGCAGACATCCAAGGAGGACAATGTAGCAATTTGTATTAAGGATTCCTCAGGCCCGTATAGTTATGAATTGACAATGCGACTGAAAGATATTGCGATAAAAAATAATATCAATTATGCCATGGACATTTTTCCTCATTACGGCTCTGACGCAAGTGCCGCCATAAGTGCAGGGCTAAATGCAAAGCACGCGCTCATAGGACCGGGTATCGACGCTTCACATGCAATGGAGCGGACTCATATTAAAGGAATCGAGGAGTCTGCGAGATTGCTTTATCACTATATTGCGGGGGATTAATGTGGAACGAATCCTGTTTAACATCCCTGAGATTGCCCCTTCGGAATTTTGTAAAAACAGTTATTTTTTATCCTTTGAATCATTGATCAAATATATCGGGTACGATTTAAATTATGAATTTTTACTCGGTACGAGCCTACATGCTTTCAGGACGAATATTTATCCGGATCTATCTTTATCCTCAATGGACTCATTTACCGGTTTTAATACGGCCGAATACCTCTTAAACGTTTTGGGGATGAAGTGGGAAACGAGGATGGGAGCCGAAGATGAAGAGGGTGCTCCTCTCACTGTAATGAAAATTGTTGATAGTATAAACAGAGGATTACCGGTTATTGCAATTCATCTGGATTATACGGAAAATTGGGGACTAATAACAGGATATGGTGAAAATGTATCCAATTTTTACGGGCTCTTCTTTAATCAGGAGACAAAGGGAAGTAAAATAGTAACATCATGGCCCTTTATAGCTGTAATTCTGAATGAGACGGCAGTTGAAAAAACTAAAAAAGAGATTGTAAGTAAGGCTCTTGAAAATTTAGGGTATGTTTCTACTCCGGGTATGGTGAACGGCTATTATAACGGGAAACTCGGTATCGAATATATAATCGAGAGCAAGCTTTACGATAAAGAGGAGAGTAGGGTAAGGACGATTTTTAAGGATATCAGAGACAATAGGAAAGTTGCAGTTTCATATCTTGAAAAATACGGAAATGAAACAGGAATTTCTCATCTCTCCGATTTGATTAAACTATACAAAGAGGAAGCCGGCATAGATATGGAAAATGAAAAAACAGAAGAAATTTGTAGGAAATTTCTGAAAATTGAAGAAAAACTACTTGATAAAATGTAAAAAATATTATATATTTCAACAGCATTTGCCGGAGTGGTGAAATTGGTAGACGCAGAGGACTCAAAATCCTCCGGGGGCAACTCCATGTCGGTTCGAGTCCGACCTCCGGCACTTTTACCGGAAGACATTGCTATTGACAATGCTTTTGGATTATGATATAAGCTATTCTCGATGGGCCGCTAGCTCAGGTGGTAGAGCACCGGCCTTTTAAGCCGGGTGTCGTGGGTTCGAACCCCACGCGGCTCACCAACGTCCCCATCGTCTAGCGGTTAGGACACAGCTCTTTCAAGGCTGCGGCACGGGTTCGATTCCCGTTGGGGACGCTAAAAGGGACGATCGGTATCGTTCCTTTTTTATTTACTTGCAATTTCTTTATTCTTATATAGAGTGCTATTTCAAAGCAAAATGTCATATGTACCAATGGCAAGATATTTTCTCTTATTCGTAGTGTAAGCGGACCCATCTATTTTTTGTTTTTCCTTGTCATTTGACATCACATTTTATTTGACATAAAATAAAATATATGCGAGGAGGCAATATGAAAAAATATTTATTATTCACTTTGTTGTTGATGTTAGTTTTTGTTTTTTCCCTAAATGCAACAAATATGGTTCAAAATCCCGGTTTTGAAGCTTGGACAGGTGACACATTGGATGTATGGAATATCGATGATGCCGTGAATGTCGTTAAAGAATCGACAGATGTGCATTCCGGATTATATGCCATTGCGATTACGACAACCAGTACTTCCAATAAAGGGGTATGGCAGCAGCTCCCTATAACAGCCGGTGAACAATATATATATTCCGTATGGCTAAAGGGAAATGGCACCGGCTCGAATGGGATGGGAATTCTCGTCACTTGGAGAACGTCAGACGGCAGTTATATAAGCAGTTCAACAACAAAATACAATTCGGATTCACTTGTTTGGGAAAATGTTGCAGATACTGTTATAGCTCCGGCTACCGCTGCAATTGCCGATTTAAAGATAAGAGGGTATATGAATAACGGTTATGCGGGAATTGCAGATGATGCGGATTTCGAATCGGTAACAGGTATAATAGGAGCGAAAGGCATACCCGAGGAGAAGTTTACTATTTCATATGTCAATCAAACGATAAAAATAAACAGCTCGGATAAGATTTCCGTTAAAATCGAGATATACGATGTAGCGGGCAATTTAAGACAAAAAAGAGAGATTGCGACCGGAGCAATGAAAACAACACTGGATAAAGGTGTATATTTTGTGGTTGCAAGAGCCGCAAGCAGTGAAATCGTAAAAAAGATCGTTGTGCTTAAATAGGATTTAATGCCTGTTGTAGTCCTTCATTTTACTTGAAACAATACGAAGAATAAGGAAAAAAACGAGGCTTATGATTGTAATCAGGAAAACGATTGGTTTGGAATATGAAAGTCCGTAGGTAGTGAATCTTTCATAAACAAGAACGGGAGCCACCATGGGGTGATAAGCCAGAATTATTATTGCTCCGAATTCCGATATGGCTCTAGCCCAACTCATAATTGTTCCGGAAACAATGTCCTTTAAAGAGAGTGGTATTATTACATGAAAAAATGTACCGAATTCATTTGCTCCCAATGATTTTGCTACTTTAATGTAATTTTTATCGATGCTTCTGAAACCCTCTTTTGCGGAATTAATCAAAAATGTGATACTAACAAACATCATTCCTATTACGATTCCAGCCATTGTCCCGACAAACCTCACACCGAAAATCGAAAAGAACTTTCCGAGATATCCCCTCGTTCCGAAAATTGTAAGAAGAGCAATGCCTGCGGCCGTATGCGGTATCATAACAGGAATATCAATAATGGATTCGATGAACTTTTTACCTTTGAAATTTTTAAAGACGATGAGATAGGCAAGTGGAATGCCTATTAAAAGTCCAATCGCTGTGGATAAAATACCGGCTGTGATTGTAAGAACAATGGAGTTTATGATTTCTCTATCGAAGAATGCCGTTTTTATAGACGCAAGCGGGGTACCGAAAATAATACCGATAATCGGTAATGCTATAAATGATAATCCGATTAAAGCGAGCGTTAGTATTATTGAAAAACGGTATCTCTTCATGATAATTCATGTAATGATTTCGCTTTAAAAACGGCAAAAATCATTTCTCCTTCTTTTAAATTCATACTCTCAAGGGAAAATTTTGTGATTGTGGACTTTAATTTTATATCGTCATTAATCAATTCTATCAAAATAGCTTTTCCCGTATCTCTGATTGATTTAACCTTCATATTGAGAAAATTTCTCGCACTACTTTTGAATTTTTTTCGTGAAACTATTATTTCATCCGCTCTTATGGTAAAGAGTTTCTTTTGTCCCTTGTCAATATCGCAATATATATTTGTTTTTCCGATAATTCCCACATTTTTATCAATTCCTTCCAAAGGAAGGAAATTTTCCATATCAGTGAAATTCGCAACAAAAAGGGAATCGGGTTGTCTGAAAATTTTTTCGGGAGGACCTATTTGTTCAATTTTGCCGTTATTCAAAACAACTATTGAATCTGCCAGATAGTATGCTTCTTCAAAATCATGAGTAACATGCAAAACGGGAATTTTCACAATTCTTTTCATCTCTTTCAGAAACCTTTGCATACCATGTCGCATTGAGGGGTCAATCGCCGAGAGCGGTTCATCGAGAAGTAAAACCCGAGGGTTTGTAATGATTGACCTGAGTAGTGCAATGCGTTGTTTTTCTCCGCCTGAAAGCGTATCGATTGAGCGATTGAAGAGTTTGTCTATTCTGAACTGTTTTGCATATGATTTTATTATTTGATAATCGGGTTTTTGTTTTCTTATTCTATATGGAAATTCGAGATTTTTCATGACGTTTAAATGGGGGAATAGAGCACCATCCTGTAATAAAATACCTATACCTCTTTTTGTAATATCCGTATTTACAATCGATTTACCGTTTGAAAGAATCTCTCCCGAGTCAATTTCCCTTAACCCGGAAATGGCATCCAAAAGCAAACTTTTTCCGGCTCCCGTAGGTCCGAGAAGCACTGTATATCCTTCTATAACGAAGGATATATCTTGCAGTTTGAAATTGCCCACATTGAGGGAGAGGTTTTTAATCTCAATCATTATTTGACTTTAAATGTTTTAAATTTGCAGTAAAATCGGATGTATCCCCTTTAATTATAATAGAACCAAGAGGTGTTTGTCCACATGAAGACAGAATCGCTTTCCCTTTATCCGAAAGAATAAATTCAAGGAATTCAATGGCAATCTCCTTATGCGGTGCGTTATTTGGTATTGTTATTCCATAAACAATGGGAGCACCTTTGATCGATATGTATTCCCCCGGTTTTTTCCCCGAAACCATCACTGCTGCGTTTGAATAAAAATCCGAAAGTGATTTTCTGCTCAGATCTACGCTATCATTCAATGTGATATATTTCAAATTATGTTGTTTTGCTACCGATTCATATTCGAAAATATAGTCAAATTCTCCGGATTCAAGTAGAGCTAGGAGTTCAACCGATTTTGGCCGTATGTTTTTTGGGGGACAATGAGCATTCAATCTATCGTATAATGTGGGTTCTTTTAGTCTCATCCCTTCGAGTTGCCATACCATAAGGGTTCTATATCCGCAAGGATCGATATTAGGATCCGCATGAGCGTAATTTACCTTTTTCGTTATAAAAATGCGAGACCAGTTATCTGCATTTATTGAATCGGCATACCTTGATTTGTCATTGTATGCTATAACCATGGCATTAGTGGCAAAAAGTATATTCCATTTTGCATATTTAGGAATTAAAAGATTATTGATGACTCGATAATCGGCACTTGCCATAATGTCGGCTTTCCTGTGTAAGTCCGCTATTTTTCTTGCCGCAAGCCTGCTTCCCGATGCTTCCAGTTGAATATTTATCCCCGGATGGTTTTTTTCAAAAGCAATTTTCATCTTTTTCAAAGGAACGGTTAAACTACCTGCGTGGAATATTACGAGATTTTCACCTGCAAGATCGATGAAAGCAAGAACGATTAAAATTACTGAAATGGATGGTAAACGTTTCATTTTAACCTCCAAACTAAAAAACAATCCACATCAGGATTGTTTTTGTCCCCTTTCCTGATGCGGGAGGCATATCCGTTTCCAGATATACCCTATCGGTTTCCGTCCATGGCTCTCCCGAAGGACAAGAAACTCGGAGACAATCTATAATAAAATATTTAAGCCGTTATGTCAACATTCGATAGATAGGTATGAACATATTAACCACTTTGAGGAAAAAATAGGCGAATGTGCCTTACCCCTCCATGATTGTATCATTTTAAACTTATTTCGTAATCTTTCTTGGAATCATACCTGGTTTTAAGTAGGTCATGCTGAACTTGTTTCAGCATCTCTCATTATTTTTATTTATGAGACCCTGAAATAAATTCAGGGTGACAACGGTAGGAGTAGTGAATTATTGAAACGAGTTCAATGTGGCGGGAAACGATGTGGTGCCCGTGGGAAAGTTCAGGGGAATACCCTTTATTTCAGAATTTGTTATTCTATATTAAAAGGAGATATAAATAATAAAACGTTTATTAAGCCCGTTAATTTAAATTTTATTCCATAGGTGGTAAGTATGTCCATACCACATGCCTTATGTTAACATTCACACTATATAGCGGTACTTATATTTGCAATTGACATAAATTAAAAAATGATTTATATTTTGTCAATAATTTTACGGGGCTATGGCGCAGCTGGGAGCGCGTTTGACTGGCAGTCAAAAGGTCACGGGTTCGAATCCCGTTAGCTCCACTGATAAATACATATAGGAGGTATGATGAGAAAATCGAAGAAAATACTGATATTTTTATTGCTGGCAATAATGGTGTTTGCCGGATGTACAAAGTATGATGATTTTGCAGATAGGGCAAGGATAAAGCAAGCCGCTAATAATCTGGACAATGTTAAAAACGCTCTTGAGAGATACTATCTTGATAATATTTCGTATCCGCCTGATGGTGCGGATTTAAAGCAGTATATCGGAAAGTTTTTCACAGCAAAAGATACGGCAGGCAGGGTTATTGACAAATGGGATACCGATATAGTTAATGCTTTTTACCAGAATAAATTGTATTATGAAACCGAGGATTCGTTAAAAACATTCTTTATTTGGGCTCGCGCAAATGATAAATTGCATACAATTGTTTCCGCGGGGACAAAAGCATTCAAAGACCCCGTTAAGATGAAACAGGAAAAGGAAAGGGAACAAAAAGCGTTAGAAGAAGCTATAAGAAAGAACAGATTAAGAATGGCTCGTGAGAAAAGAAAGAAAAGGAAGAAATAGGAGGCTGTGATGAAAAAAATACTTATTGTGCTTGCCATGCTTTCATTAATTTATACCGGATGTGCCACAAGTGAGACATCAACAGGAACAAAAGATATAACAGCTCCCGATACCATAGGAATCGATACCGGTGTTGTCATCGGCGAAGATACAACGGTAAACCATAATTACGGTCCTAAAGATTACTATGATCTGGGATATTCCCATTACACAAACAAGGAGTATGATCTTGCAGTAAATATGCTGAAAAAGGCTATTGCCGACAGCTCCGATTTTATCAGTGCTTATATACTCCTTTCGCACACATATGAAGGAATGGGATTAAATGATGCGGCTAAAAAAACATTATTGGATGCCAAAAGAAAAAGCCCGAATAATCCCGAAATTTATTATTCGTTAGGCAGACTATATTACGATATGGGTGAATATAGTAAAGCGGATGAAATGTACTACAATGCAATAAAAGCTGATTCCACATATGCTTATGCATATCTCGGGTTAGGCCTTGATTGTCAGATGAGGAATGAAAAGAAAAAGTCGATTGACTTTTATAGAAAGGCTTATAAACTTGATCCTAAAAACGAAGAAGTGGCAATCGCTTACAGTAAATCTTTATTGGAACTTGGAAAATATAACGATGCAATACCTATTTTGGAATGGCTTTCTTCTCAACATCCGAGAGATTTACAAATTAAACTTAATTTGGGAGATGCATATTCGGGAGCCAAAAAATACGATAAGGCACTTGTCATATTCAAACAATTGGCTGTGTCGATGCCGAAATATGCTCCTATTTATACGAGAATAGCCCAAGCATATCAGAATCTCAAACAGTATAATTCCGCAAAAAAATATTATGAAAAAGCAATCGAGGTAAATCCCAAAAGCGAACCTGCATATTATCTATATGCTCAAATGTATATAGAGAAATTGAAAAATTTCACAAAGGCAAAGCTTATTTTGGATAGAGCCGAAAAGGTTAATCCCAACAGTGCAGCGGTACCTGTTCTGAGAGGGGATATTTATCTCTATAAAGCGGGTAAAACGAGCAGTTATTCAACGGCTATAAAAACATTGAAGAAAGCAATTGCTTATTACAAAATAGGGCTTTCTAAAAACGATCCCAGCTGGTCCAATTATGCCAATTCGAGAATCAGATATGCGAATAAAAGGATAAAGTTTTACACTCAGAAGATTGAAGGATATTAATTGTGAAATTGTTCTGGTATATTGTAGTGTTCGGAATAATAGCACTGATAATTTATACGGGGATTCTGTTCATTGGCATTAAGGTTAAGCATGCTGATTTGAGAGACAGAATCAACACTGAATTGGTTTATGAGGGAGCGAATGCAACGGAAGATAAACTCAGAGCTAAGTTTGATGAATTTTTAAAGGAAAAACATATCGATATACCGGATGATAGTATCCAAATCATGGTTGATTGGTCAAAACTATTTGTTCATATTGGATATACGGATAGCGTAAATCTATTCAAAAAGTTCACTATTTATAGAAACTATTTTACTGTTGAAGATACAGTATATTTTGCTAATTCTCAGTAGCAGCCTGATTTTATCGGGCTGCTACCCCCGTTCCGAAAAATATTTAATTAGATCTGCCACGTCTAACGACAGTAATTTGAATAGTGTGTTAGCAAAAAGAATTAACAAATTTGTTTCCGTGAATAATATGAAAACATGGATAGACAATGAGATAAATGCCTTCATCGAGCATGGATATCCTTTTGCTTACGGTATAATGAATATCAGATCGAAAAATAGAGTGGCGGATATTAAGATAGATATCGAAAAAGGGGATTATGTCATTATTAAAAATGTTTTCACGAACCTAAAGAGTGCAAAGAACTATGTGAATGTATGGGGCAATACGGTTGCGGGTAAATCTTATAAAGAATCAAGTGTGATGGTTTTGAGTAGAAAAATTGCATCACTTTCTTTTGTCGATAGCAGAGGAGATTTTGAGATAATAAGGGATAAGAATGATTATTCGTTATATTTTCCTTTGAAAGAAAATAATCGAAATGTTATTAGCGGACATCTGTCTTACGACGATAAAACGGTTAATGGGAGAGTCTCCTTTACGAGTAATTCATTTTTAGGGAAAAGCGGGCATTTCGGATTTTATTATGAAAATATGAATAAAATAAAGGAATTTCAATTAAGTGGTGCTCTAATCAATATCGGTTACGGTGATTTTGACGCCGGTTATAAGTTGCACTATTCCACTGAAGTGGACAGTGATTATCTCGTTAAAGGTGAAGTGACGATTGGTTATAAATCTTATAATGTGAATCATTTTGCACTTGGTATGGGAATATACAGGGGATTGTCATTCGGTAATACGAAGTATGTTTTTATTGAAAATAGATTAGGGAAAAATGCACTTTCCCTTACATGGCATATTGAAGGAAATCAAAGTGATTCGGCATATTATTCTAATTTCGGAATCAAGGCGCAATTTAGCGCTAATCATGGTAAGGTTCTATTTTTATCTTCTTTTCGCGGGAACTATATCTATCCGCTGGATTCTTTACCTTTGTTAATGCGTTTTAATCTGAGTGGATTTAACGGTGTAAGGGGCTATAAATCGATGAGCTATTCTGCCGATAAATTTATGATGTTGAGAGAGGATATTTTATATCGATTCAATAATTTTGTAACTGCCGGTATAAATACAGACGGTGCCTATTTTGGTGATATTATCTATTCATTTGGGATTACAACCGTTCTGTCATTAGATAAGAGTAAGATGAAAATTTACATTGCCGCTCCGGGATGGAATAAATTGAATGCTTCTGTTATTTCCGGAGAGATTTCTTATGTCTTTTGACGATCCTTATATTTTTATTGTGCTCTTTTAAGCTCTTTGCGAAGAGATGATGGCCGTTTATGTCTGCAACAAAATAAAGATATTTTGTTCGAGCCGGAGACATAGCGGCATCTATTGCATCCCTGCCCGGGTTACAGATGGGACCGGGTGGTAATCCGTAATATTTGTACGTATTATAGGGGGAGTCAATTTTCAAATCTTTATATGTTAAACGATTTTTATGCTTACCGAGAGCGTATATAACCGTTGGATCGCACTCCAACCGATACCCTTTTCTCAGTCGATTGTAATAAACACTTGCGATTAAGGGCATTTCGGATTTATAACGTGCCTCCGCCTGTATAAGTGAAGCCATTATAATTATTTTATACCTTGGTCTCCGTAAAATATGCCAATGTTTTATCGATTCTTCCGCAAAAACATCATTAAAACGATTTAAAAATATCTTTACGATTTCATCAAGCGTTGCGGAAGCGTTAAACAGATAAGTATCCGGAAACATGTAGCCTTCGAGTGAGCTTCCATGTATTCTGTAATGTTTCAATATTGTTCGGTCATGTGTGTAGTTTGTATAATCTGTTTTTGATATGCCGAATTTGCTTTTTAAAATAGGATAAATCTGCTCAAGTGTAAACCCTTCAGGAATTGTAATTTTAATATTTTCCGATTTCCCTTCTGACAGTATGTTAATTACATCTTTTGTCGAGGAAAATTTTTTCAATTTGTAAATCCCCGATTTCAGTTTCTTATCTTTATGTTGTAATTTAGCCATTATTTTAAATGTTGTTTCATTTGTTATAATTCTATTTTTTTTCAGTATTGCGGCAATTTTATCCAGGTTCGCTCCCCGAGGGATTGTCACATATATATATGTGGTGTTTTTTTTACCACATCCGGCGAGAAAAATCATGAAAATACTAAATAGAATAAGTTTTCTCATTATTAAGAAACCTTTTAAGAATAATAAACGCTTCAATAGCATCGATGTCATATACTCTTTTCCCCGGATATTCATTCATAAGTTCTTTTGCTTCTTCTGTAGAGTAACGTTCATCTACTCCGATAATCGGAAGATTACTCCTTTTCTTTAACGCTTTTGCAAATTGGATTGTTTCATTGTATCTAAACCCTTTACTACCGTCTACATTAAAGGGTAATCCTATTACAATGGATTTTACATGCTTTTCCTTAATTATAGAGATGATTGTTTGCAATGCCGAAATTTTATCAACCGTTTTATATGGGAAGGCAATTTGTCCGCTTTCGTCAGTTAAAGCTATCCCAACTCTTTTTCTGCCTTCGTCAACCGCCATGATGCATTTTTTTTCTTGCAAAATTAACTCCTTCGGTATAGATGAAAAGAATAATAATTAAAATTAGTGTGTAAAATACGGCATTGAGGAGTGTAGAGTAATTGTTATTCTCTGAAATTTTCATCAGATTCTTGAATGGTGGTAGTATAATAATTAAAGTTTTTACAATACCGTTATAAACGGAAGACGGATCGTGTATAAGAATACGTTTTTCCAAAAAGGGAAGCAACAGAGACAGAAGATAAAGTATCCATCCTATAGTGTATAAAGCTGCCCGTCTGAAAAAATTTGCAAGAAATCCCATAAAAACCGATAACATAATTATCATAAATAGAATGGATATAAAAAGTAATAATATGCTCTTGTCGAAACCGTAATTGTTTACGAGAAGTATTATAACATAGATTATCAGGTAAGGGATTGTTGATATAATGGCAATACCTATGATAGTAGTAATTCTTGCAATTTCTTCTTTGAATTTCTTTTCGTATTTTATATATCTGTCTCTTAAAATGGAGGTTGATAAGCCTATTAAAAAACCTGCAGTCAAAAATGAAATAATATTGATGGAAACGACTTGAAAATTGGTAAAATCGTTTTTTTGAAATGTTATGGAATTTGTGATGACAATATTGGTTTTGGTGAATAAATTGAATATAAGGGCATAAACAGGAATTCCCAATAGGTAAAGGTAAGTGAAAGGTGATTTTAAAGTTTTCTTAAGATAGTATCTAAATAGTATAACGGTCATTTTTCGTTAAGATATATTAATTTATCGTTCAATGAATCGGTTTCAAAATAAAAATCCATTTCACGTATTACGGCGAATGGCATAAAAGTCTTACAGGCAGTCCCTGTTTGTACTACAAGCGGCTCGTATTTCTTTTCAATTTTGTCATGTTTTATCATATCGTTATCATAAATAGCACTTACATGTGTATGCCCGCAGAGTATAAAATTCACTCCGTTATTTTTGGCAACATTCATCACAAGATCGTTATTCTGTTGATTGTATTCGGAGGGGTCTCGCGGGGGACCGTGCATTACAAATATCTTAAAGGGCATGGTATCCGAGGCGAGTAGTGTATCTGCCCAGTAAACGGTTGACTTTAAAGGTCCCTTACATCTTGAAGGAATAGGAAGGTTATCATTGCGGGAGTCCATTAAGTAGAAGCTGAGAGGGTAAAGAGATATGTGGTAATGGTCAAAACTCTGAATTGTTTTCTTGAACAATGCGTCTTTCAGGGGAAGTTTAAAAATATTATGGTGCTCGTGATTTCCTGAAATTATGAAAAGCGGTGCGTTTATTTTATTTGCAAGGTCCGTGAATGTTTCCATATATTCGCTATTCTGGTATTCGATATTATCCCCTCCGAAAACCACAATATCGGGATTCTCATAATTGATGATTTTTATCCACTTTCTCAGTTTTTCCGTTGTATGCCTGTATCCGATATGTGTGTCCGTAATGAATATAAGGCGGAGATAATCATTGTAGTTATTGTGGTTTTTTATTACAATAGCATGTCTTTCAATTTTAACGGTTGACTGACCGACATATCTAATAGAGTAAATCCCCTCCTTATAATTTTGTAAATGCAGTAAAATATCGGAAGTATTATTTGTTTTGTACCATTTACCGATAAAATTCCCATTAAAAATCTGAAAACTGTCCGGAATGGGGTTGAATCGAACTGTAAGTGTATCTGTAGAATGTCTGATTGCATTGATACCAAAGCGAGGGTATATTATCCGGGCATCACCTGCAAAGGCTTCTGCAAACAGTAATATTACAACGATAAAAGAAATGAGACCAACGATGATATATTTTTTCGCTTGAATGTTGGTATATTCCATTTTTTTTCTTCTCCTGTTATAAGTGCCACAATATTTTTAATCCCGGAATCGGGAGCTCCTATCCATACTTTCGGTAATTCTTCTATGTGCTTTCCCCCTTCGATAATTATAAAATCGAAATCAATGTATCGAGCAATCAGCTCATTTAAATCAACGGTGTTTCTTGAATATAAGATATAACCGTCTTTTCCCCAAAAAGCCACATCACTTATTCCCGATTTTAAAAATTTATCCGTATCTTTCTCTCCTGTTATTATACTATGCTCGGAATGCTTAATGATTGCGATTTTATAGCCTCTATCCGTCATTTCACGGGCAATGTCCGATATAAGGGAAGTTTTTCCACAGTTTGAATAACCGGAAACGGCAAAATATTTCATGTCTTATATATATATGAAATTATACGATTTTGCAAGCCTCAACCAAGACTGATTGGTAGGTATACCTATTTCCCCCCCCCGCTTTTGTGGTTCTTGACATTTTATACAATTGGTATTAGAATTTAAATAACCTCCGAGTCATATAACCTAAGCAAACAGTATGGTTATTTGACCATAGGGGTAGAATAGAAATATTTTACCCTCCCGTTTTGGAAAGGAGATAAGATAAAAAAAAGGAGGTATTCATGGGTGTTTCTATTAAAGACAACAAGTTACTGAGGATTAACCTGACCGCAAATAAGATTGTTGTGGAATCTATTGACTTGGATCTTGTAAAGAAGTATTTGGGTGGAAGAGGGCTTGCAAGCAAAATATTTGTTGATGAAGTTTCACCGGATGTAGATCCTTACTCCGAAGAGAATAAACTTCTCTTTGCAAACGGATTACTATCCGGAACCACTGCCCCCACAGGTGGCAGGTATATGGTCATCACAAAGGGACCGCTTACAGGGACAATTGCATCGAGTAATTCTGGGGGATTTTTCGGAGCCGAGCTTAGGAAGGCGGGGTACCTTATCGTTTTAATCGAAGGGAAAAGTGATAAACCCGTTTATATTTCCATTAGAGATGATGAGGTGGAAATTAAGGATGCAACATATCTCTGGGGGAAGGATACACATTTTACTACGGATAAGATGTTGGAGGAGTTCGGAGATAAACATGCTCGCGTATCATGTATCGGTCCTGCCGGTGAAAATCTTGTAAAATTCGCTGCTATTATTAATGACAAAGGCAGAGCTGCGGGAAGAACAGGTGTAGGTGCGGTAATGGGCTCCAAAAAACTCAAAGGAATCATTGTGCGTGGAACGAAAACTATTGAATTCGATGATAAGGCAAAATTCATGGATGTTGTTAAAACAAAAATAGATATTCTGAGAAAAGATGCCATTACGGGGGAAGGATTACCGAAATTGGGAACAAAAGTACTTGATAATATAATAAATCAGAACGGTCTATACCCTACAAAGAATTTTCAATTCGGGACTTTCGAGAGTGTCGATGAGGTCTCTGGCGAGGCTTTGGTTGAAAAGAAATATTTACAGACGAATAAAGCTTGTTTCGCCTGCCCGATAGGATGCGGTAGAGTTGTGACTTTGCCTGATGGTTCCGATGGAGAAGGTCCTGAATACGAAACCGGATGGGCATTTGGGGCGGATTGCGGAGTAAAGGATCTCGTAGCAATCACAAAGGCAAACTTCATGTGCAACCAATTGGGACTTGATACAATTTCAACGGGCTCCACAATAGCATCACTTATGGAATTGTATGAAAAAGGATATGTCCCCAAAGAAGATTTGAATAATTCGACGGAACCGAAATTCGGAAGCTCGGAAGCGATAATTTATTACACGAAGGCAATAGCTTATAGAGAAGGGCTCGGTGACAAGTTAGCCGAAGGTTCATATCGTTTCACGGAAAGTTATGGTCATCCCGAGTTTTCAATGACCGTAAAGAAGCAGGAAATCCCGGCATATGACCCGAGAGGAGCTCAAGGACATGCCCTTGAATATGCCACATCTAACAGAGGAGCCTGCCATGTTAGGGGTTATATGATTTCACCGGAAATACTCGGTGTGCCGGAAAAGCTGGAAACGCAGAAGTTGGAGGGTAAAGCCGGTTGGGTAAAGACTTTCCAGGATCTAACCGCAGTTATCGATTCGGCCGGGCTTTGTCTATTTACATCTTTTGCTCTGGGAGCGGATGATTACAGGGAACTTATCAATGCCGCTACGGGTTTCAATTTGACGACAGAGGAGACGATGCAAATTGGAGAAAGAATATGGAATCTCGAAAGAATCTTTAACCTAAAAGCCGGTATTAAACCGGAAGATGATACATTACCGAAGAGATTTCTTAATGACCCGATGCCAGACGGTCCTCAAAAAGGAGCCGTTGTTCACCTCGACAAGTTATTACCCGAGTACTACAAAGTGAGAGGATGGACAAACGACGGACATGTCCCGGAGAATAAGGTAAAGGAATTGGATATATAGACGGAGGGGGGCTCTCCCCCCCTTTTTTATTTATGATAAAAGTAAAGTTTTTTACACTTTTAAGGTTAATGTTGAATATTAAAGAGGTTGAGGTCGATACGGAAAAAGAAGAGATTACTATAAGAGAGGTTTTGAATATTGCAGAGAAGAAAATCGGCAAACCTTTTTTATACAAAATGTTGAATAAAGATGGGGAAATAATGAGGGGGACAATTATTCTTATAAACGGAAGAAACATACTTCACATAAATAAGCTCGATTCGGTTGTTCATAATAAAGATATTGTTTCACTCTTTCCACCGGGAGGTGGAGGATAGAACCGTTTGAACGAAATATAGAGGTTTGGGGGAAAGAAAATCAGACAAAGTTACGGGAAACTTCCGTTATAATAGGGGGAGTTGGAGGTATTGGATCTGCTGTAGCGGAAATTTTAGTAAGAAGTGGTATAGGGCATATTACGCTAATCGATAATGGAAGGGTTGATATTCCGGATCTGAATAGGCAATTTCTATACACATACGATGATATTGGTAAGTTTAAAGTGGATGTAGCTTGTAGTAAACTAATTAAAATAGGAATTGATTGCAAGATAGTACCGATGAATATTAGGATTGAAGATAACCCGGAATTTTACGATGGAATTGATAAATTAAACTTTGATGTTGCAATGGATTGCCTCGATAATTATACCAGCCGTTTTGCCTTTGAGAAAATTGTAAACGGGGGGCAATATCTCATAAGCGGTGGGGTTGTAAACAATTTCGGGCAGGTTATAACTTTGAAAAAGGGAGGCTCGATAACACTTTCCGAAATTTACGACGGTTTGGCTGATGAGACGATTATAGGTGTAATTCCTCAGATTATTATGAACATTGCTTCAATCATGACAAGTGAATGTGTAAAATGTATTACGGGGAAGCCGAAACTTTTAAACCGTTTTCTTGTAATCGATCTTGAAAATTACAATTTTGATTTCATAGAATTGGAAGGAGCGACAGATGGATAAGTTCAGACTTGGTGAGGGACTCATCGAAATTGAAAATAATTTCAATATACGAAAGATCTATATCGAACTAACAAATATGTGTAATTTTTCCTGTAAAATGTGTTATAGAAATAAATTTAGAGAAAAACAGGGAATGATGAGTGAAACGGTTTTGGATAAATTACTCGCAGAGATGAAAGAGATGCCCGATTTGCAAACGGTTGTTATTGGCGGGATGGGGGAACCGTTACTACATAAGGATATAAAAAGAGTTATAAAGTATATAAAAGAGGAAATCGGAGCCGAGGTTGTGTTGCCAACCAACGGTTTTTTTCTGGATAAATATATCGATTTTATGGTTGAAACGGAGGTTAATAAAATAGTTCTTTCGGATGATTTTACCGAGGTAGGGCATTTTAGTGATAAATTAATTCACAAATTGGTAAAGAAGATAGTGAAAAAGCGGGATATGGAGCAGAAGGGTATTCCTGTAGTTTCCGTTGAGATGGTTATTACTAAAGATTCAATTGATAAAATTGACATAGCGGCAAAGGAGTTAATAGACATAGGTGTTTCCGAGTTTATCATTTCCAATTTGCTGCCTATTGAGCAAGAGTACGACCATTTGAAATTGTATCCTACTGACAATGCTAAATATCTTGAAAAATTTATTCATATAGCAAGGGGAAAAGCTCACTTAATCCTTCCATACTTTAACCTTAAAACGGAAAGAGCCTGTAATTTTGTGAACAATAGATCCGTCGTAATACGGTGGGATGGGGCTGTAGCACCTTGTTATCGTCTCCTGCATGATAGTACGGAAATCGTTTTAGGACGAGAAAAGCAGATAATTGCAAAAATATTCGGTAACATAAATGAAATGACTCTCTATGAAATATGGAATAGTCGTGATTTTAAATGGTTTAGATTTACCGTTCAAAATGCCCTTTATCCGTCTTGTCTCGATTGTGATTTTAACGATGTTTGCGAATTTGTTAAAACAACTGAAAATGATTGTTGGGGGAATAACGGATCATGTGGTGATTGTTTATGGTCCCGCAATATAATCATTTGTCCGTAAATAAAGCATTATAATAAGAGAATAGTCTGTATTTAATTAAATACGATTATGAAAAAAATGCATAATGTTGACAGCAATCTGTAAAAGGATTAATATGTTAATGTATTTATGAGAAAAGAGGTTAAGAGTGAAAAGAGTTTTTTTTCTGGTTTTGTTATTTCCGCTTTATCTGTTCCCCCTGACAAATCATCCGAATTCGCTTGTTATTTCAACGATTCAAAATACAAGTGTTAACTATCCCATTCGTTTCGTTCTTCTCGGAGACAGCAGAAATAGTGATTCTCTACCTCCAGGCGTAGCCGGAGATGGCGATTCGGTTTTGTCAACGCTTAGAAATACGATAAACAGTTTGAATCCAAGCCCGGATTTTGTGATTCACTCGGGAGATTTCTGTCTGCGAGGGCATAGGTACGAGTACTACAAATATGAGGCGATGATCGATTCGTGTAATGTGCCGTGGCTCACGGTGAGAGGAAACCATGAATTGTATGCTGATGAAGGTCCGTTTCTCTATGACAGTATTTTCGGAGATAGTGATTTTGTCTTCGATTACGGCAATGCACGTTTTATTTTTATGTCGGATTGCCAGCAATACCATACCTCCAGTAATAACTATATTGATTATTTGTTTGAAATCGAGCAGATTGACTGGCTTGACAGCCTCTTATATGATGCGGAGAGTAACGGATTGCGTTCATTTGTCTTTGCCCATGTGCCACCGTATATTCCCGGTCATAATACAACATACTGTCTCGGTGATTCGAACTATTATCCACAACCGAACTATACGGAAAGTCATACCGAGCTGTTTACAAATACACTTTCAAATCACGGTGTTTTACTCGCAGGTTTTGGTCATCAGCATTTTTATGACAGATACACATATAACGGTGTTCATTATATCGTTTCCGGAGGAGGTGGGGGTCCACTTGTAACCCCATTGCAACAGGCACCTTACGGAGGGGCATTTTTTCATTTTGTTTTATTTGAGCTGTATCAGGATGGAACACTAAAGGGGTATGTTTACAAAAAGGGTTCTTCGGTACCTGATACGGTTTACGATTTTACATATTCGAGTGGTATAGATAATAAACAGAGAATAGGCAGGAATAAAATAAAAATAGAGACTATAGGCAAAAAGTTCCTGATACGGTCACCTTCGGTGATGCAAAATCTTAAAATAATGAGTGTTGATGGAAGGATAGTTGTAAAGGAAAACCCCGGGTCCTATTTTTATAAAGGATTTTTTCAAAATAGGGGTGTCTATTTTTACGATATAAAGACGAAATATTCGATATATAGGGGGAAATTTATAATTATTGAGTAGAAGTGGTAAATTTTCTTGACAGAACGGCAATGATAAAATATTATTGAGTAAGGTATGGAGAATTTTAAGGATCTGATTATGACAAAAACGGCGAGTAAAAGGTTGCTATTCTTCCTATTTGGGGATATTGTGCTGCTATTCGTATCTGCCGTTTTATCGTTATATATCAGATTTAATTTTAAAGTTCCCTTTGAACTGAAGATGTTTTTATGGATGTTTGCCAGTCTGAGCGTAATTGTTAAAATTCCGATTTTATATCTTTTTAGATTGTATAACATTTCATGGCGTTTTGTGAGTCTCGATGAAGCGATTAGGCTCGTAACGGCCATTTCCATAGGGGAATTGAGCCTTTTTGTAATCCTTTTCATATTAAAATCTTCCGGTATGATAGATTTTCTACCCCGATCCGTCGTTCTTATCGATTTCCTACTCAGTTTGTATTTCGTGGGGATATTCAGATTGTCAAAAAGGCTTTTAAGGATGATGTTGCGCAATAAAGATGTTAATAATAATAGAAAGAAAACAATTGTGGTCGGAGCTGGTTCGGCGGGAGAGCAGATAATTAGAGAGATGTTAAGGTCGGACAGCGAATATTTCCCCGTTGGTATTATTGATGACGACAAATCAAAGTTAGGGACGTATATTCACGGAGTAAAAGTTATTGGTGATAGACATAAATTGAGAAAATTTATTGATTTATACGGATATGATGCGGTAATAATAGCAATACCGACTATTGCCAAAAAAGATTTGAGTGAAATTGTAGAGATTGTAAGAACTTCGGGAATAGGCGATATAAAAGTGCTTCCTTCAATTCTCGATATTGTGAATGACCGTGTGAAAATTTCCGATATAAGGCCGGTGAAGCTGGAAGACCTTCTTGGACGTGAAGAGGTAAAGATAAATATGGAAGGTATAAGGGTAATGTTGGAGGGAAAGTCCGTTATGGTTACGGGAGCGGGTGGGTCAATAGGTAGAGAACTGTGCAGGCAGATAGGGAAATTTAAACCGCTGAGAATGATTCTCTTTGAAATTGATGAAACAGAGTTATTCAATGTCACCAATGAATTAAAGAGACTATTCCCGTATATAGAAATTGCAGATGTTGTCGGTGATGTAAAAAATATAGAAAAGGTATCGAGAGTAATGAAAAAATATCATCCCGATATCATATTTCATGCTTCGGCATACAAACATGTCCCGGCTATGGAGAAGCATCCGGATGAAGCTATAGATAACAATATCGTTGGTACGTATAATGTTGCGAAATCTTCCGTTGAGAACGGAGTTAAGAATTTTATTTTAATTTCCACGGATAAGGCTGTTAATCCCACGAGTGTAATGGGTGCGACTAAACGATTCTCCGAGTTTATTGTAAACGGATTTAATGCGATTAGCGATACTAAATTTATTTCCGTGAGATTTGGTAATGTATTGGGTTCGAGGGGGAGTGTTATTCCCATATTTGAAAAACAGATAGAGGAAGGAGGTCCCATAACGATAACGCATCCTGACATGAAGAGGTATTTTATGTTAATTCCCGAAGCGTGCATACTCGTTTTGGAAGCAGGTGCAATAGGAGAAGGTGGTGAGGTGTTTGTTCTGGATATGGGGGAACCTGTAAGAATCGAGGATGTTGCAAAGCAGATGGTAAAATTATCGGGACTTACACCGGGAGAGGATATCGATATTGTTTATACAGGCGTAAGACCTGGAGAGAAGCTGTTCGAGGAGTTGTTAACAGCCGAGGAAGGAACGGATTCCACAAAACATGATAAGATTTACAAAGCAAAGCAGAAGGATACACCACCGCTCGATACAATTGAAAAATATATCGAGCAACTTGTGGCATGCAAGGATGATAGAAATAAAATAGATGAGATATTTAAAAACATTATTCCTACTTACAAAAAAGTCACGATTGATTAAATTCCGAACATCAATTAAAAAAATCTCGTATGATTTTGGCAACTTGTTTTTGTTGTTTTAATGTAATATTTGTGAAGAAAGGAATTGCCAGAGTTCCGGAACCCACATATTCTGTAACGGGGAAATCGCCGATTTTATATCCGAACATCCTTTTGTAAAATTTTTGCAGATGGATGGGAGTGAAGTAAGGTTTGCACCCTATTCCTTTATTTAATAGCTCATTCAAGAGTGAACTTCTGAGATTATTTGTTTTTCTTAAAAGTTTTCCGAATTTGTTTCTTTTATTGTTCGGAATAATATCATATTCTTTAAACTCTGCGAATTCGTTATCGTATTTACTGATTCTTACTACAAAAACAAACCAACTCATGAAATTTACATCAGGGGATATGTGGGGAAGTGTTATTCCCCTGGTTCCTCTCAGTAGTTCGTAATACCTCCCGGCAGCTCGGTTTCTCTTCTCGAGTATCTCATCCAATCTCTCCATTTGTGCAACGCCAAGTGCCGCATTTAGTTCACTCATTCTGAAATTATATCCAAGCCGCTCATGTTCCAACCATAATCCCGTAATGGCCCTGCCTTGACTTCGGGCACTAATGCAGTATTCATATATTTTTTTGTTATCGGTAACGATTATTCCGCCTTCTCCCGTTGTAATCTGCTTATTGGGATAAAAGGCGTATGTTCCTGCAAGGGCAAGGGTTCCACACTTACGACCGTTAAATTCACTTCCGAGGGCTTCACAAGAGTCTTCGATTATCGTGATAGGTTTTCCCTTTAATTTTCTTTTTATTGCGGAAATATTGAGGGGATGTCCGAAAACATCAACGGCGATAATACCTTTCACATCTTCCGAAAGCGCAGCTCTTCCGGCTTTCTCAATATCCATATTGTATGTTTTTAAATCAATATCTACGAATTTGGGAACCGCTCCTACGAAAAGAGGTGTGTTAGCAGAAGCTATGAAACTATATGGGGAGGTTACTATTCGATCACCATCCTTCCAACCTACTGCATTTGCAAGAAGGAAGAGAGCTGATGTACCGCTGTTTACGGCAACTGCATATTTTCTTCCTGTAAAAGTTCTGAAGGCATCTTCAAATTTCTCGAGCCAAGGACCAATAGAAAGAATGCCTCCTGATTTTGTCAAAACACTGTTTACATAAGCGATTTCTTTTCTTGTAATATCCGGTCCGGATAATGGTATGGACATTTAACCTCCTGTTTGATAAATAATATTATATTGTTTTTTTGATTTAATCAAGTATTTTTTTCCGGAGGTGTTCCTGTTTCTCTTAAATAAGTTCGGCACAGGTTCCGGGATTACGGAAAGAGAGTTATTCTTTACTTGACTTTGTCATTCCGGGCTTGATCCGGAATCTCATAGACCCTGAAACAAGTTCAGGGTGACAACAGTAAAAAGTGAGACCATGAAATAATACTGAAATAAATTCAGCACAGGGCTCAGAGTGACATGGAGTGTCTCTCCTCCCAATAATGGTGTCTTTCCGTCCAAAAATCGTGTCATGCTGAACTCGTTTCAGCATCTTTCCTAGGTGGGCGAAATAGACCCTGAAACAAGTTCAGGGTGACAGAGAGGACATGTCTACCAGAACTTTAGTGAATGCGGACCTATCTACCCAAAAATAATAACTTGACATTTTATTAAATAGTTATATATTTATCATAAACAGGAGGCGTTATATGACGAAAACAGATATACTTGTACTCGGAGGAGGTCCCGCGGGCATAATAACTGCCGTAACAGCAAGGGGGCACTATCCCGATAAGTCGATTACACTTGTAAAAAGTGTTGAAAAAGGTGTTATTCCGTGCGGAATCCCTTACATGTTCGGTTCTCTTGAATCTCCCGAACAAAACGCTCTTAGCACGGACGGTCTTGCAAGCAAAAATATTAAAGTAGTTGTTGATACAGCAATGTGTGTCGATAGGGAGAAGCGAGTGGTTAAAATGGAATCCGGAGAAGAGTATGAATATGAGAAGTTAGTCCTTGCAGTAGGATCCAAGCCTATTGTTCCCCCTATTAAAAATATTGAAACAAAAGGTGTTTACCCTATCCTGAAAGAGATGGATTATCTAAAAAATATGGTAAATGTGGCAAAGTCTGCAAAGGATGTAGTGGTTATTGGTGGTGGGTTTATAGGCATTGAGATGGCAGATGAAATTGCATCCATGGGAGAAAAAAATGTTACCATTATTGAGATGCTCCCGAATATACTCTGTAACGCATTTGATGAAGAATTCTGCAACGAAGCGGCGGAGAAGTTGAATGAAAAGGGAGTAAAATTGATCCTCGGTAAAACCGTAACGGAGATCATTGCTGATAACGGGGTTAAAGCAGTTAAACTCAACGATGATACTGAAATTAAAGCCGATATGGTGGTTCTTGGCATAGGAGCGAAACCAAATTCGGAGTGCGTTCATAAATGTGGATTGGATATAGGCAGAGGTGGTGGAATCTGGGTTAACGATTATATGAGGACATCGGATGAAAATATATTTGCCGTGGGTGATTGTGCCGAGAAGAGAGATTTTTTCACGAGAGAGCATGCCCCTGTTATGCTGGCATCCACTGCAACGGCGGAAGCGAGAATTGCAGGAGCAAACCTTTATGGTATAAAGGCGGTTAGAATAAATCACGGTACTATTGCCGCTTTTTCTACATATGTTAACGGTCTTGCCCTTGGGTCTGCGGGGCTTACCGAGAGAACTGCTCAGAAAGCCGGTTTCGAGATATTGATCGGGACAGCCGAAGCTCCCGACAGGCATCCGGGAAAAATGCCGGGGGCATCAAAGATTCATGTAAAATTGATATTCAGTAAAAAATCAAGAATAATTCTCGGAGGACAGGTCAGTGGAGGAAATTCCGTAGGCGAGATGATAAATGTTATTGCCACTGCTATCCAGAAAAAGCTAACAGCAAATGAGATAGCCACACTACAGATTGCAACCCATCCGAAACTGACTGCTGCTCCTACGATTTATCCTCTTGTTACGGCTGCTCAGGCAGTTGAAAAGATGTAATTATACCTTTTATTATGAAGCGGGTAAATTTTTTACCCGCTTTTTTAAAAACCCTTTTTTTATTTTATCAATTCACAACCGAAATAAATTTAGCACGAGCCCCAAGGGTAACAGGAAAAGAGTCATTCTTCACTTGACTTTGTCATTCCGGACTTGATCCGGAATCCGAGACCCTGAAACAATACTGAAATAAATTCAGCACAAGTCCCAGGGTGACATTGGGAAAAATTTAATGCTAATGTAGGGCGTAGTTCAGGTTGACAAACGAGATGTATTAAACCTACGCTGATTTGGGTTATTATTCAGAACAACATACAT
>QNBC01000010.1 GCA_003641665.1 candidate division TA06 bacterium | reverse complement strand
GTATATTCCATTGTAAATTCTGTCATCCTGCCATATAATAATAGCTCTGTTTTGGTTATTCATAGCGAGTTTCGGATAATTTTGGTTAAATATACCTCTTGTGTCATTAATCATAATTGTTGATGTAAGAGGAGTTCCCATATTGTCGAACAACCTGCAGTAAATATATGTTGAATCTCCGTTGTCTTGCCAGGCAAACACGATCTGGTTTTCGTTGCATGCGATATCACTATTTATCAAAGAACTGCTCGTAATGGACTCGCTAACTTTTACATTTCCTCCCACTGCATTACAGGTACTGTCATATTTCTGATAATATATATCGTAATATGTGTTCCTGCCATCTTGCCACGATACAAAGATGTTTCTATTTTTATCCATTGCACATCTCGGATAACTTTGATAAGAACTGTTTCCGTTCTCGTTTACTATGAAATTTGTTCCTATTTTACTCCCATCATATGCAAAACGTTGTCCGTAAATATCTCCGTTACCGCTTCTGTTATCTTGCCAGAAAATAACAAAATTACCCGCTGTATCCATTACACATGCAGGAGCCATTTGCATTGCATCAAGACTATCACAAACGATGAAATTGTTACCGATAGGGGATAGAAGAGAATCTAGCAGTTGAGCGTATATGTCGTAATTGCCGTTTCTGTAATCTTCCCATACAATAAGGAGCTCTCCCGAGTTGCCGATTGCAATTTCAGGGTGTGTTTGATTGGCGTTCGTTACATCATCATTGATTTTAACCGTTGAAGAAATGGAATCTCCCTGGAAATTATACTTTTGGAGGAAAACATCATAACCGTTTCCGCTGACAATTTTTGACCAGGTGACGTATATTTCACGGTTTTTTACAACTAAATTATAGTTTGAGGGAAATGAATTCTGCAAATAAAATGTTGTATCGATTCGGTTACCATCAGGATCTAACATCTGTGCACTTCTGCCTCTTTGCACATCAATTAGTGTATCGTTAAAAACATATGTAGAGTGTAGAAACTCATTTGTAATTGCATTGAATGTTGTCACTTTAAAATTTTGTCCCGATGGTAAACCGGAGGAATCAAACATCTGAGCGTATATATTAGATACTCCGTTTCTTTGATCGGTCCATAATGCACAAAAACTGCCATTTTCGAACATTTCAATAGTTGTAAAATAAAATTTTCCATTTAAAGAATCGTCATTGACTCTGAAGTCGTTTTTTATCAAACTGCCGTATGTGTCAATTGATAAAAACAGGAATAATACTATAAAAATTCCTTTAATTTTCATCTTCATCCTCCTTAAAGTATGATTAAATTATTATAGAATTAAGATTTCCAAAAGTCAATGAGGAATTGGGGAATTTAAGATATGTAATTAAAGCGTTAAATATCATATGCAATGTAATGATGATTAAAAAATGTGAACTTTTAGCATTCGTGTGTATTTTTGCAAAGTATCAACCGACAAAACGTACGGTATGAAGAGGTTTTAAGGAATGTATTGAAAAGGCTATTTAATTAAGCGTTGAGCAAAATAGATGTATAAACAAGTTTGGTAAATTACATTTATGAAATATAATGTCGAACAATTTAATGCCTGTTAAAAGCCATTGCAGAGAATTATCATTGAGATTGCAATTTTTTATTTTCAATATAAACCCCGGAGAAGTTTGTTCCTCCGGGGTAACTGTGAGAAATTATAAATTATAAGCTTTTTCGAATGCTTTAATATTGATATCTATTGCTTTGGCAGGGACCCTTCTTTTAATTACTTGAAGCCATATTTCTTTCGGTAAATCAATAGTTTTGGCAAGACGTCCTATCATGATTGTATTCATTACCTTAATATTCCCTAATCCTTTTGCCATATCAAATGCGTTAATTGTCACTACATTGGGAACGGTTTTTTTTATTGTTTCCAATATATTGTCGGGATATTCCATCACAGCGGTTGCAACAGGTAAAGGGTTAATTCTGTAATCATTCACAAGAATTATACCATCTTTCTTGAGTTTATCCAGGTTTCTAAGTGCTTCGAGGCGTTCAAAGGCGAGAATGTAATCCACATCGCCAATACCGGTTATCGGTGAGTATACTTTGTCTCCGAATCTCACGGTACTAACAACGGCGCCACCCCTTTGACTCATACCGTGAACCTCACTTTTCTTAACATCGAAATTGTTTACCATGAGAACATCAGAAATTATATCACTGGCAAGTAATATCCCCTGTCCACCGACTCCGCATAGCAAAATACTCTTTACTGCCATATTATTCTCCTTTTATGGTTATTGCATTTGTAGGACATACTTGAGCACAAACGGAACATCCGAAGCATAGTGTGGGTTCAATAATCGATTTATTGTCAACGAATGATATTGCAGGGCATCCGAGTCCTATACAAAGTTTACATCCTATACATTTATCAGGGGCTACTTCGTATGTAGCAATTTTCGGGTTGCTTTTAAGAAGAGCACAAGGTCTTGTAGCAATGATGACAGATAGTTCATCTCGTTCTACTTCTCTTTTAATAACTTCTTCCGTTTCTTTGAGATTGTAGTTGTCTATTTTGTATACATGCTTTATCCCCATGGATTTTACAAGAGCCTCAATGTCGATGATGGGGGCATCATCTCCCATAAGGGTTTTTCCCGTTCCAGGATTATCTTGATGTCCCGTCATAGCCGTTATTCTGTTATCGAGTATTATTACGGTTCCTTTTGCGTTGTTGTAGATCATATCGATAAGTCCCGTAATTCCCGAATGAAAGAAAGTTGAATCACCTATGACGGAAACGACTTTCCTCTCGTCATTTTGTTTAGAAAGTGCAATTTCCATTCCGAAACCGTTTGTTATACTTGCTCCCATATCCACGCATGTATCCATTGCGTTAAGAGGTGGTAAAGCACCGAGTGTGTAGCAACCAATATCTCCCGTAACAATATACTTGTACTTATGCAATGTGTGGAAGATACTCGTATGGGGGCATCCGGGACAAAGTGCAGGTGGCCTTGGCGGTATATTTGTATCCACACTGAAATGCTCATCATTCTCTTCGTTAAGAATCGATTTTTTCACTATGTATTGGTTTAATTCGCCGATCTGAGGGATAGTATCCTTTCCGTGTATGTTATCTATTCCCATTGCTTTAATTTGATTTTCTATAAACGGATCGTTCTCTTCCACAACATATATTTTTTTGTACTTTGATGTAAATTCTCTTATCATGTTTTCGGGAAGGGGATATGACATACTAATTTTCAGAATAGGAGCATCCGGGAATGATTCTTTTGCATATTGATAAGATACACCGCTCGCTATCAGAGCAAAATCTCCCGTTCCTTCTTCAATTCTATTGAATTCAAAATGTTCGGAAAATTCCTTCAAATCCCTTAACCGTTTTTCTACATCCACATGTCTGACACGTGCATTAGCAGGTAATATAACGCGTTTTTTAAAATCTTTGACATATTCTTTTAGTGGAACTTCAACTCTATCTTTTAACTTAACTCGCGATTTGGAATGGGCTAAACGGGTAGTTATTCTGAGTAAAACAGGTGTATCATATTTTTCACTTATATCGAGAGCAATACCTACGAAATCCTTTGCCTCCTGACTGTCGGAAGGCTCCAAAACGGGAATTTTTGCTGATCTGCCATATTGTCTGTTATCCTGTTCGTTTTGCGAGCTGTGCATTCCCGGATCATCGGCACTTACAATTACAAAACCGCCGGTAGCACCGATATAACTAAGAGAAAAAAGCGGATCTGCAGCTACATTTAATCCGACATGTTTCATTGCAGTTAGAACTCTCGCTCCCGCAAAACTTGCACCGCCTGCCACTTCAAGAGCGACTTTCTCGTTTGTAGACCACTCACAGTAGATTTCCTTATATTTAGATATATTCTCTAAAATTTCGGTACTTGGTGTACCGGGATAAGCCGTAGCAACATGCAATCCCGCTTCATACGCCCCGCGGGCAATTGCTTCGTTTCCTGATAGTAATTCTTTCATACGCAACTCCTTATTTTTTCTGGATTATAAGAAAAAATGAACTAAATGTCAAATCTGTTTTTTTACAAAGGGAAGTGTGGATATAGGTGTATTAAAAACGGGAAGTTTATAACCGGATAAAATTGTGTCTTATTCGGAGTGATCTTCTATCAGAGCAAGATGTAGACGGGAAAGTCAGTATTTTTAAAAAAATCTTGCATAAATTTTGATTTGGTATTATTATATCGATATGAAAATAAAGAAATTTATTCTTTTTCTTTTATTCCCTTATCTGTTGGTTCTTCTCGTAGGATTATCGTTATGTCGAAGCGATATATTTAATCCGCAATTATTACAGTTCCAGTTCGTATTGACAGGTGGAACGATAGCCATAATATTCGCAGTTGTTGAAACATTCAAAGAACCTGTACCTGTTATAACAAGCTTCATTATTCTATTGATGAATATTGTGGTTTACAAATTTGACCCAATTGGCAGCGCATACTCCATATTGCTTATTGGCTCTATCTATGCATATTTAAAATATATCGAGAAACAAACCCGAAAATGGAAAATTAAGGCATTAAAATATTTTGTATTTGCATTTATTGTGATCTTTATTGTTGCTATCAAAGGAGGATTAATATATTTAATAGTGAAGATATCTCCGGATTTAATATTGTCGAATTTAAAAACAGAGGTATTTTACCTTTTTATTATAGGGTTTGTTGCTGCATTGGGATTTGATGTATCCTTACTTTTTGAAAAGCAATACATAAGAGGTTAGGTTTTATGAATAGAGTTTCCCTTGTTCTAGGTGGGGAGGATAGTTCTCTTCCCGTTTATAAAAAAGAAATTGAAAAATCCGATTTGATTATTGCTTGTGATAGAGGGGGAGAATATTTGAAAAACATTGATGTTATTCCTGATGTTGTTATAGGGGATATGGATTCAATAAGTGGAGAAACACTCGATTATTTTGAAAGAAAAGATATTAAAATCGTTAAATTTAACAAACATAAGGATTTCACAGATGCTTATCTTGCATTCGAGTATATTTCAAAGAATCTTGAAGCTTATATAGTTGATGTTTATGCATTTTCGGGAGGAAGAGAAGATCACTTCATTACAGTTTTAATTGATGCGGAAAAATTTGCAGGAAGAAACAGAGAGATAAGATTTATAAGCAGTGGGAAAACGTTCTTTTCTATTGCAGAAGACACTGTTATACGAGGTAACGTCGGAGATGTTATTTCGATATTCTCTTTTTCCGGCGCATATACTGCGGAATGTAAAGGCTTGATGTATAATGTTTCAAATATGGAAATTCATTGTGGTATGACAAGAGGCATAAGTAACGAATTGACAGAAAAAGAAGCATATATTACTATAAAGAAAGGTAAATTAACGATTTTTCATTATATGAATTAAATAGGAGGATATATGAAAACATTAAAATTGCTCGTTACATTCATTTTTTTTGGTATCATGGTCGCATACTCACTTCCTTCTTTGAATGGATTAAACGGTGATTACCGGATAATCAGCGCTTCATGTGATAAACCGTATTCAATCCGGTTTTCAATTATGGTGAATGATTTCGCCAGGGAAAATATATATAATAGATTTATACGAATAGATAACGCTCAAGTGGATTCGCTCCTCGATGTTGCATATATGGCCGATATAACTACGGGATTTGCCATAAGTTTTTCAAAGTATGTAGAGTTTAACATATCGGGTAAATTTATGGGGGATTATTTGACAACACAGAAGCAGAGTTATAGACCTGACAGTACGAATTATCTCTCAAAGGGATTCGGTGATACTGAAATTGGAATGAAATTCTCAACGGGAGATCTATTCGGAGATGCCCCGGTGAAAATTGCTTTTAATCCATGGGTTGTGATAAAGACGGGAACCCCCTATGACACTGCGATATCGGACTCCGGTAATTTGTTTGATGAAAACTATTTGGGGAATAAAGGTGGTATATTTAGGTATTTTACGGATAACGGTACGGATATAGGTGGTAAAATATTACTTTCGGTAATTCAAAAATCGGGAAATGTTACATCGAATTTTAATATAAACGGCGGTTATCTCGGCCATCTCTATAATAAGCCTAATGGTACTCTAATAGTTAACCAAAATTCCGATTACTATTTATATGGTGCCGGGGTTGATATTAAAGTTCCCGGCTTTGCTTCATATTTTGAGTTCACAGGGAAATATTTTAGAAGCGGTGCTGTAACACCACAAAATATAAACTACTTAACGGTGGGATTCAACCTGGGAGATGCTTCGACAGTGGCTCTGAATACGGTATTTGATTACAGATTATCATCTAATGCAGATACTTTAATGAATCTCGGAGCAAATACAAATTACTATATTACCCAAGGTTGGGGAGCAGCTCCACAATGGAGAGTTTCGTTAGGATTTGTTTACGCATACGGTCAAGAAACAACAGCTACCGTTGTAAAAAAGGAGATATCAACTATTACAGGGAAGATTTATGATAAGGAGACCGGTGAACCGTTAAGCGGTAGAATCTATTTCCCGGAAAGTGATCTGGATACGGTTACTATTGATACGAACGGTGTTTACCATGTTGACGTGCCACCGGGACCGATTAGAATCCATGCTCAGGTAAACGGTTACAGATGGATGGAGAAATCGATAATAGCTGTTGCCAATAAGATCAATATCGTGGATTTTCCTCTCTCCAAAAAATTAAGTGCCAAAGGATATGTTTCCGGAAAGGTGACGGATGCAAAAACAGGAGATCCTGTGAAAGCAATTGTATCATTCCCCGAGATAAAGAACAGTAATCCTGTTGAAACGGATGAAGATGGAATATTTAGAGTCCAATTACCGGCAGGGAACTACACAATTAGAGTTGACGCAGCAGGATATAAACCCCAAGTAGAACCACTGGTTATCGAAGCTAGAAAGGCGAAGATAGTTAATTTTGAACTTATTGCAGCTGAGGGAGCAATAAAGCTTACCGGAAAGGTATATGACAGGAGCAACTCACAGGGGGTAGGTGCAAATATAGTTTTTGAAAAAGATGGAAAGCAGTATAAAACCGTATCGGATGCCTCTTCGGGAATCTATATGATTAAATTAATGCCGGGTGTTTACAAAGTAACAATCAGTGCGGATGGATATATACCTAAAACGATTCCTTTTATTGTGCCGAAAACGGGACCGATGATAAGAAATTTCGAGCTTTTGAAGAAAAAAGCGCATTTCATACTACAAGGAATTTATTTCGATTCGGGTAGCGCAAGGATAAGACCTTCTTCTTATCCAATACTTGATAAGGTAGTTAAAACATTGGAAGAATATCCGGATATTACGGTAGAGATTCAGGGGCATACGGATAGTGTGGGAAGTGCCGAAAACAACCTGCGTTTGTCGTTTGCCAGAGCAAATGCAGTAAAAGCATATCTTGTTCAAATGGGAATTTCCCCCTCCAGATTGATTGCAAGAGGTTACGGAGAATCGATGCCCATAGCACCAAATACGACGAGGGCCGGAAGGGCAAGAAATAGAAGAATTGAGTTTGTTGTTATAAAATAGATACTATCGGTTTTTTATGGCAAGGGGTTTTTTAATTAAATGCTCCTTGCCTTTATCATCTTCATATTTTAAAACCGCTATATATAATCCGGTTGGAAAATCATTCCCGGAATTTGATTTTGGTTTCCAAAGAATTTCTTTCAGATAAGGATTGTTTATTCTTAAATCTGCAATTTTATAACCATCCGTTTTGTAGATATGTACGAATTTAATCATATAGAAGTTTGAAGGAAATTTAAGTGACATTGCATTATCTCTTGTGTAATTAAAGGGATTGGGTGAAATTGATATTGTATCTTGTTCGGTAATTACGGATGTATCGGAAACACTGTTCTTCTCTCCCGGAGTGGCTCCTTTTATATTCCTCGAAAATGTCCAATTGCATTCATCCGATGCAGGAACAAATTCTTTTATCCTCTCTATGCTTGTGTCTTTCCCGTAGTGCAGATTTCTGCTAATGTAAAGTTCATCCATGGTACAGTTCCCCGAACGGAATTTTATAGTATCCCCCGAACTTATTGTTATGCTGTTTTTTAAAAGGATCGGTTTTATATTTCTCGAATATTTTAAAAAGAACGATGCGGAATCATGAAGAATAACTTTGTATTCTCCCGGATTAACACTGATATCGGATAAGTTGTATATCCTACTACCAATGTCGATATGTGAATCATAAAGATTTATTGTATCATCTGAAATGTTATGTATTTCAATCCAGTCGGGAGATATATCGTTATGCTCCATGATTTCGTTTATCTCTACGGGAGGAATGGAATTCATATTATCTCTTATCCAAAAATCATGTATTGACGAAAATTGAGTATTTTTTATTATTAATTCGGCCATGTAAGTGTTTGTGCTGCTAAGATTGTCTCTGTATTTCAAATTAAAGACAGAATCTTCGATATCACCGGAAAAGAGTAAAATCGAATCGATATTTGCTATTGAGCCCTCATTTTTGAATTCCATTAGATGTAAATATACATTCGTATTGTGTAGATCTATATGAAAATTGTTGATTAAATCAAATTCAAAGGCAAATGTATCGGCGAATATTTGATAATTAAAATTAACATGGATTAGATTATTTTCCGAAACGGAGTTATAATTACCCGGTGTACACCCATTTGGTGATTTCGAAGGTTGCCAATTGTTTTCTCCGTCTAATCCTGAAAAATAAATTTTTTCCATAGAAATACCGTCCCCCGGATCACGTGGTATGCTATCGGATGTATCAAAAGGAGTTCCGTATGTATCCAGTATTATCAGGTTTGAGTCATACAAAAAGATGGGATCGGAAGCAGAGAGACCGTCCCCGATTGTTGTGTTACCGACTGTAAGAATAAGACAACTATCACCGAAATTGTAGGGCATAAAATAAGGCAGATTTGCATATTCCTCATTACAATATTCAGGATCGAGAATAACTGCAAAATGATGCGGATGCAAAATGGAATCGGAGATTAGAATGTTGGTTGAAGGTGTTCCGAGGCTATCGTTCCAGATGCGTATGTTATCAACGGCATCACCATCACCTATTAGGTAATGCGTTATAACTATATCAGAATCCGAATTGTTGTACAGTTCGATGAATTCATTGCGATCTCCTGGGCTTCCCGCTCCCGTATCACTTCCCTTAACATTACTCAACACTTCTGTGATTATAGGGGATGAATAAAGAAATGAGAAATTAAATATAAGAAGACACGTTAATATGAATCCCCTTTTTCCGGAACCAAACATAAGAATTTCAATTCCCCCTTTCCCGTATTTCTGAATTGATGTTGCGTCATTGGCGGTACATATGCTACACTTCCCCTTGTCAATAGATGTTCTTCACCGTTAATAATCAAAATACCTTCTCCTGAAATAACATAATTGAGGTGATACCAATCGTGTTTATGTAATGGGGTAAATCCGCCTTCACTGATAATAAATTCTCTCAAGAATCCGTCAAAACCGTCATTTGGCCCCACAAGAATCTGCTTCTTAACGTTCTTCAACTCGGGAGAATTCAGGACTTTTACAGGGATTTTGCTTTCATGATTAATCATTATTACCTCCGACAGATTAAATTCTTGATTATAAAAACTTTTTGGAACAGTGCAGTAAAAGTACAATTCATTATATGTGAAAATTCATTGCAGAATTTTTCCCTTCCCTTCATGAAAAAATCATAACAAATTGATAAAAACATGTCAAGCATATTTAGGTTTAGGTAGGCAGATAGGTATGAACATATTAACCGGTAAGAATGAGATTCCGAAACAAGTTCGGAAAAAGAGAAATTTTCTGAAATCATTTTGTAATTCCAAAATTTAAATAATAAACATTCTATAACCGGTGGTAAGTATCTCTATACCATGTAACTTTTAGGTTTAAAGGTAAAGGAATTTTGTATGTAATTCAGCCGTTTATGCAATATTCACGCTTGACAAAATGCCTTTATTCATGTAATATTCCCGTAAAAAGGAGATTATATGAGAGTTCTTTCCGGTATTCAACCTTCTGGTTCGTTACACATAGGTAACTATTTTGCAATGATGAAAAGAATGATAGAATACCAAAACAGCAGTGACCTATTTTGCTTTATTGTAAATTATCACGCTCTTACAACGGTTATAGACGGGAAGACTCTTGCTGAGAATACATTAAATGCGGCAATTGATTTTCTTTCTCTTGGAATTGATCCGAATAAATCCGTATTTTTTGTACAATCCGACGTGCCGGAAGTAACGGAACTTACATGGATATTGTCCAATCAGACACCTGTCGGGCTATTGCAAAGGGCTCATTCTTATAAGGATAAAATTGCAAAAGGAATCAGTCCGAATCACGGATTGTTTAGTTATCCCGTTTTAATGGCTGCAGATATTCTGCTATATAGCGGAGAAAAAGTTCCAGTTGGGAAAGACCAGAAGCAACATGTTGAAATTGCCAGGGATATTGCTATTAAATTTAACAATGTTTACGGTGACGTTCTTGTAATTCCCGAACCGGATATTGATAAGAATGTTGCGACAGTTCCCGGAATAGATGGACAAAAGATGTCCAAGTCATATAATAATACCATAAAGATTTTTGCCCGGGAAAAAGAGATTAAAAAGGCTGTCATGAGTATTGTGACGGATTCCACCCCCGTTGACCAACCGAAAGATCCGGATAAAAGTGTTTTATTTAAAATATACTCTTTATTTTTGGATAAAAATGAAAAAGAGCAATTGAGAGATCGATTTTTAACCCCGGGTTTAAGATACGGAGATGTCAAAAAGGAATTATTTGCCAGGATAATGGATTATTTCGCTCCGTTCAGAGAGAGACAGCAGTATTATATGAATCACAGAGAAGAGGTAATAAACATACTTGAAAAGGGTGCTGAAAAAGCAAAAGAAGAAGCAGGTAACTTAATGGAAAAGGTGAGAAGCGTAACAGGTTTAAACTATCGTGAGGTGAGGTAAAATGAAAAAGATATATATAGATAAAACCGCAGTTGTTGACGAAGGAGCGGAGATAGGCGAAGGGACGAAAATATGGCATTTTTCCCATGTAATGAGGGGAGCAAAGATAGGAAAAGATTGTGTTCTCGGACAGAACACATTTGTGGGGGATAGAGCTGTAATCGGGGACAGGGTAAAGATACAAAACAATGTATCTGTTTATGGGCTTGTGACGCTTGAAGATGATGTTTTTGTCGGTCCTTCAGCGGTATTTACTAATGATTTGAATCCGAGAGCCCCATATCCGAAACACGGAGATTGGGTGCCTACATTGGTTAAGAAAGGAGCTTCTTTGGGAGCGAATTCTACAATTGTTTGCGGAACTACAATCGGGAAATGGGCTTTTGTTGCTGCGGGTGCAGTGGTAACCAAAAGTGTTCCCGATTACGCACTTGTAATGGGGGTACCTGCGAAAATATCCGGTTGGATGTGTGAATGTGGTGAAAGACTTGGGTTTGATACAAGAGATACAGAAGAGGGAGAGATTATTGTTAAAACATGTCCCAAATGTGGTAGGAAATATGAAAAAATAGGGATGCAGGTTAAACAAATTGGAGAGAAATAATGAAAGTTGATCTTTTGGATTTGAGGAGGGAATACAATTCTATAAAAAATGAAATTGATGAAGTTGTTTTCAATGTAATTAGTTCGGGGCGATTTATTTTGGGACCGGAAGTTGAGGCTTTTGAAAAAGAGCTGGAAAAACATCTTTCTGTAAAACATGCTATAGGTGTTGGAAACGGGACGGATGCATTATCCCTTGCTCTTGCTGCTCTTGATGTTAAAGATGGAGATGAGATTATAACAACCCCGTTTACATTTATTGCAACGGCCGAAGTAATTGCCTTGAAGGGGGCTATACCTGTTTTTGCGGATATAGATATGGAAACGGGGAACATGCTTCCCGCAGAGATAGAGAAGAAAATAAATAATAAAACGAAGGGAATAATTGCCGTCCATCTATTCGGACAGCCATGTGATATTGATAGAATTAAAGAAATTGCAAGGAGGAATAATCTATTCCTGATAGAGGATACGGCACAAGCCATAGGTGCCAAATATAATGGGAAAGCGGCAGGTACATGGGGTGACATAGGTACAATAAGTTTTTTCCCGACTAAAAATCTGGGGGCTTACGGAGACGGTGGTGCTGTTATAACAAACAATGATGAGATAGCAGAGAAGATAAGACAACTTCGGGTTCATGGTTCCGATAAAAAATATCATCATGTATCCATTGGATTTAATTCGAGACTTGATGCCATTCAAGCCGCCATATTGAGGGTAAAGTTAAAACATTTGGAAGAATGGACAAGGAAAAGACAGGAGATTGCTTCAATCTATTCAAGCAGAATAAAAACAGTAAAAGTTCCGTTTACTGCAGAGAATAGGGAGCATATATTTCACCAGTACACATTAAAATCAAGAAGAAGAGATGCTTTCAGGGAATATTTGAAGGATAACGGTATAGCCAGTGCTATACATTATCCGATTCCTCTACATTTACAACCTGCATTTTCCTATCTGAATATGAAAAAAGGAAGTTTTCCTATTGCTGAAAAATTGGCAAATGAAGTTTTATCGATTCCCGTGCACCCCTTCTTGACAAATGATGAGATTGAATATATCATTAGCGTTATAAATAAGTGGAAAGAGTAAGTTTCAAAAGGAGGTAAAAATGAAAAAACTCTTAATTGCAGCTGTTGTAGGTCTTATGGTTGTAGGATTTATGGGATGTAACGGAAGTAATCAGAAGGAGATTAAAACACTTCAGGATTCCATCACGGTTCTGAATACAAAGATAGAAGATATGGGTAAAACGATTGATTCTCTGACAGCAAAGAAAGATACTGCTAATACAGAGAAGAAACAGACTCCCGCAAAGAAAAAGCAAAAAAAAGTGGTTAAAAAACATAAAATATAGGAGGACATTATGAGAAAAGCACTTATTTTACTGAGCATCCCTGTTATTATATTGGCACTTGCAAGTTGTACCGTTTCACCGACGGAAAATGTCGGCACCCCGACTAATCTCGCATGGACAGTCGGAACAAATGGTCTTGATCTTACTATCTCATGGGACGCCGTTGCCGATGTGGACGGTTATAAAATTATTACCCCGGCAGATGATACTGTGGATGTTGATACAACATGTTTACATACATTCGTGGATGCCCCTGTGGGGACTTATTCGGTGTATGCCTATAAAGGAAGCGAGAACGGTACAGCCGCAACAATAAGTAATGCCCCTTATGAAGATGCGGATGCATACACAATTTATTCGCTAAATTCAACAGCCGGCGGAAGTGGATTTGATATTGATCCTGTGAATGGACAAGGTGAAGTCGTTAGTCTTGCAGATTCGACGTATCAAGCGACATTTGATTTCTATTTAAATAATGATTCAAACTATGTCTCAGCTGATGAATTTACATTCACAAGTGGCGGAAGCGGTGAAAATGTAACCGGTTTTACCGATGCCGGGACAACGGAAATCGACACATGTGTCCAGTATGTTCAGGGGCAGACATACAGTAATATGGTAACTTGCGAGGCGAATCATTATTACATGGTATATTTCAAAGGCAGTGCAACGACACCGTTGGACAATTATGGAATTATTAAAGTGGTTAGTGTGGGGAGCGATAACGTAGTCTTTACATACAAATTCCAGCCGCTCAAAGGTTTTAGAAAGTTTTAATCCGATTTGAAAAATTAAGGGGGTGCATAAAGCACCCCCTATTTTTTTATGAATAATATTTTAAGAGAAATACGCATTAAACATTGGTTAAAGAACTTGTTTGTTTTAGCTCCGATTCTGTTTACACCCGAAAAATGGTCTGCTGATAATTTTAGATTTACCTTATTGGGAATTTTGTCATTTTCCCTTGTATCGAGCTCCGTTTATATTATGAATGATTTACATGATGTTGAGGAGGATAGAAAAAATCATGTAAATTCCATAAGACCTTATGCCGCAAGACTCATAAGTGATAAAGCAATGTATCTTATTTTAGGTGTTTTGCTTTTTGCCGCTATTCTGCTCACTATTCCGATTAATATTAAATTTATTCTTGTTATAAGTGGTTATCTGGTATTAAATTTGCTTTATACCTATTTTCTTAAAAAAATCAATTATATAAACTATTCTGTTGTTGCGTTGGGATTTGTATTACGGGTTCTCGGCGGGTGTGCTGTGATTTCCGTTTCCCCTTCCATCTGGATTATTATCCTTACCTTTTTATTGACCTATTTTATCTCCATTGTTAAGTTTTATCTAAATGGTGCGAGGAATAAAATTGATTACTTACAAATAAAAATATTGGCGATAATGATTCCATTAATTTACCTATTTTATGCCACAAGTGCCGAAACAATTGCACATTTCGGAACAAAATTACTTGTTATTTCCGTTATACCTGTTATTGCGGGATTTATTTATACGCTTTATAAAATTAAAAGAGAGAAGAATAAAGATATTGTTAACTTCTTTACAGATAAAATTTATTGGTGTATCTATTTAGTATGGTTGCTGATAATTATAGGAGTTACCGGAAGAAATTATTTCTAATCTTTGTTTTAGTTTATATCGCATTCGGTTATTCGATTCATAACACGATATTTTTAAAAGAAATAGGGTATAGGAATTATTCGGTAATCCCGACATCCGGTCATATAGGTAATATGTCGGACATGACGGGTTTCGCTTCGCTTATCAAGAGGAGTCATTCATTAACTACCGGTGATCTTTTTACGAATGAATATAGAGGGATAAGAGGAATATCACCGAATCTGTCGATATTAGTGATGAAACTATTTTCAAATTTATTCGGAGGCATGAAAAATGTATTTATTCTATTGAACATATTAATGCCTATAATTTATATTTTATTGATATTCTTCTTTTTTACGAGAATTATAAAAATGAATTATTTTATATCGCTTCTTGCAGGAGTGTCCGTACTTACACTTACCGATATCATAAATTCATTGTTTAATTTACATTTCCATAACATAATCGGCTCATTTTTCCACTATGCTAGGGGGAAGTACCAATTTTCTTACTTCGGAAGATTGCCACATATCGAACTATCCTTTATTTTTATACTCTTATTTTTCATCCTATTCGTGATGGCAATAGAGAGAAAGAACAAAATATATACGGTTCTTGCAGGGATCTCATACGGATTACTATTCTATGTTTATTTCTATTACTGGGTTTATGCGACGGTATTCATCGGTATATTTTTCACGGTTTTATTTTTTGGGAAACATAGGGAATGTGCTTTAATCACATTTTATGTTTTTCTTCTCGGATTAACCGTGGGTTTGTATTATATAATTCTTTACTTTAATATTCGCTCGTTACCGATGTATGAAAACTACATATTAAAAATAGGGACTGTATTTTTTAGGAACATAGAGAAAAAGTCCATATTTGAGACTATTCTTATTGTCGGGACAATCATAGGGATAAAGAGAGGTAAATTAAATATATTTGATTACCTAATCATTAGTTTTTTGTCAACGATATCTGTTGTTATGAACATTCAAGTATTTACGGGCTTTACAATAGAACCGGAACATTTCAGAATAACCGTTTGGACCCCCTTTCTAATCTTATTTTCCATCTATTATATTGGGAGTAGTGTTAAGACAAAGCATTTTAATAGTGTAATTATGATACTGCTTATAATATTGCCTTTGCTACCTATAATCAGTAATATTCGTTTTGCTAATCAAAATATTAGATGTTATTCAAAATTAAATGATATCGAAAAGATTTGTTATTATGTTGCTAAGAATGATTCGGGTAAAATAGTGGCTACGGATGATGTTCTTGTGAATTCCGCTTTATCTTATAAAACCGATAATCCATTATTTCTCTCTAATGGATTCTATAATTATTTAACTCCCGATGAAATATTGAAAAGAGAATCAATAATATTAAAGATTAGAGGAGAAAATGACAGCTACCTGGATTCTTTACTTATCAAAGCCTCAATAAATGCTGATTGCAATGGTTTGTTAGGTGAATATAGTGAAAAAGCGTGGATGTTTTATTTCCTCCATACATATTATTTCGATTATCGTATCAACGGATTTTACATAACGCCCGATTTATTGAATAAAGCCCATGAAATATATAAAAACGCTTTTATTGATGATGAGGGATTCGATGTTTTAATAACAAAAGATACTATTGCGGTATCGTATAAACATTACTTTAAAAAGGTTAAAACTTACGGAGAATATTCCATTTACGAAAGATTGTCCTCTTTAATTAATCCGTAAATTATGAAGAAATATGTAAAGAAATAGCTAAGAGATGAAGGATAAGCAAGGGAGGAACTAAAAAGATTCATGAAAATAAATGATATGATTATTGCAGTTACACGAGTCATTTTTTTTCTCATAGAATTTCGAAGTGTTTCAAATAGCATCCAGAGGGAGAGTAATAATCCTGGAAGTCCCGTATCAAAATAGACTTCAATGTAAGCATTGTGAAACTGTTTTCCCATAAGATCACTTCTTAAATATTTGGAAGCTTCCGGTAAAATTGTTAAAAATTTACCACAGCCGTAGCCATTCCCCTTAATAAAATAATCATTATATATATGGATAGCATAATTTAAAAAGTATTGTCTGTCGGTTACGGTATATTTTATAATATTGTTGAGCGGTTGGAATATGAATAGTAGAATAATAGAAAGTAGCAAGGAAATATAATAAATCAAATACCTTTTTCCCTCTTTTTTTACGGTGATTAAAATTCCCCAATAGATAATTAAAGCAAGAAAAACCGAGCGGGAGAATGATAATACAATGAAGAGTACGGAAAAAGTATATGTTATGTTGAGAAATTTTTTTAATTTGTTATCAATTGATTTGATGTGATCTTTTGCAAAATCGATGGAGAAGATTGTAATAATACTTAATATTCCTATTTGTTTGTCATAAAAGAGCCCTGTGAAGGTATAAAATCCGAATCGAGTTACAGTTGCCGACCTGTAATTAAATATTAGAAGAAGAATAGAAACGGTATAGATTAAGGCGTTTATATATACGATATTCATAGCAAATCGAGAGAGCCCTTCATGTTTCATTAAGGGGATATAAGCTAAAAGAATGGAAATAATGAAGATTGTTGCAGCAAAAAGCTGGATGGAGATAAATTTGTTAGATGAGTAAAATAGGGAAATGAATTGTACTGTCAAAAGCAGAATCAAAGGGATTATTTTTTTGACAGGAAACGAAATATTCTCTTTGTAATAGCTTATATTCTTTTTAATATCGAATAAGACTGTTATTAATGAAATAAGATATAGATAAGGTCTTATTTTGTAAAAGAAACCGTATTCAGACACCAGATAAGGGATAAAAGAGATAATATAAAAAAGCGATAATATATCACTTCTCCTGATTTTCACCCTTTAGTCTCCTAAAATAGATTATGATTGAGAGGTTTAATATGATGACTAAGAAAACAGAGACAAAGAAACCTAACCAATTTTTCAATACACAATGTACTAAAATCGTTGCGATAAATGAGACGATTATTGTAATTACGGTTTTTAACATTTGATTTAACGATGATTTCACATATTTTTTATAATAATATACAGCTAATACAAGTGATACAACGGAAGCAATGAGCATGGAAATTCCGGCGCCGTATATTCCGTATCCCGGGAGCAAAATCGTAAGAAAGAATAGATTCAAAATAAATACAAGTGACAAAATTCTTGTATATTTTGATTGTTTTCTTCTGCTAATCAAGTGGTAACCGATAAAATGTATGTATGAGAGAATCAGGTTTGCAAATGTCAAAATTGACGCCAGAGGTGCAGAAATTAAATATTTGCTTCCATAGATAAATTTATAAATAATATCTGTATAAATTATGATAGGGACAGCAGCTGAAAATAACGATAGAATTAAAATATTAAGATAAAAATCGGAATACCTTTTAAATTCCTTTTTATCGAGCGTGTTCTTTGAAATTATCGGGAGCATTGAATTTAAAATAATAGATAAAATTCCGGATACGAATAGCGAATATTTATATGCCGCACCGTATTGCCCGACATCGGAAGATCGCATCAGATAACCAATGAAAAAAATTGCGACAATACCGTTTGAAGCCATAAGCATCTGATTTATACCTATGGGAAGAGTGCTTTTTAAAAAAGAAATTGCTTTTTTCGTTGGGCGGATGGTAACATTAAAATTACCGTAATATTTCATTATCAAAGGGAAAGAAGAAATATAACCTAAAAATGAAGCCAGAAATAAAATATATGGCACTTCATAATAAGGGACATTAATGCGTATTGCTATTACAATCATTATAAAAAACAATAATTTGAAGATAGTTCTCGACGAAAAGGAAAGATTCATTTTCAGAGCCCCTTGAAATATCCATCTGCTATCGAAAATATAGGGGAAGAGGGAGAATGAGAATATTAACATTATTATTTTTATTTCGGGCGATGTTTTATATAGAAAAAGTGCGATAAGAAAAATTATGAAAGTAATAATTGACAAAAACAAACGGATTTGAAATACCTCGGAAATAAACTTTTTGCGATTTTTTACATGAGAAAAAATACTTATGTTATAAAGCGTTATTCCAGGGTCCGATAAAATTTTTAGAAATTCAAGAAGATTAAAACCGAAAATTAGAATACCATAGTAGATTGGATCGTATTTACGAGCTAGAACAATTAAAGTAAGATATGAAATTGCACTAGTCAGTAATTGATATATCGTTGACCATTTCAAGGAATGTAGCTCTTTTTTAATCATGTATGAATATATTTTAATTCCGAACTTTTGTAAAGATGATAAAAGTGCAAATAATGCATTGAGGGAAAGGCAAGCGGTATAGGCACTCTTACTACATTTTATAGAATGATTATTATTGTAATTTCGGAACTAAAAAATGATTTCAAAAATTACTTATACTTAGCTTGTTTCGTTATCCGAGCCCCTGAAACAATACTGAAATGAATTCAGCACAGGCTTCAGAGTGACAGGGAGTGGGAATGCGAGCCCTTTAAATGATACTGTAATAAATTTAGCACATGTCCCGGGGTAGCAGGGAAGAGGGTGTGATGAACTCTTTTCAGCATCTCACTTATTACAAATTAATATTACCCGCCGAAACAACAATTCGACTATTGACTACTATAAAGATAGTTTATATAATGTAAAAATGACGGTTGGTGGAGTAAAATCAGGAGACACATTTGGCAATTCTGAGTTTTATGTAAGTGTTATATTTTCGGATGGAAAGGTAATATGTAATACAATTTCTTCTTCTACTTTCGTTAATAACGGTTTATTGAAGAAATCAAAAAACATATTGCAACAACGGGACTTCCACCGGCAGAATTAGATTTTTTACAGCCACAGTTTTTGGTTTCTGAAATGACAGTGGGGAGAAAGGAGCTAAAAATGATAGAAAACCAGCCGTATAAAAAATATTGATTGGCAAGCTATATATGACGCACTTGGATCGATTATGGCTGATACCTTTGGATTGCTTATAACATGGGGTTATATAGCACATTACGGAATTGCCTGCGGGATTTGATATTGAATTAAGGAGGTAAATGAAGGAATGAAAAAACTGATTCTTTTTGCTATTGGTGCATTGCTTGTTGTTTGCATCGGTATTGTTAGCAAAGATTTTTTGCTAACATTATCTGTTGCAGGCTTAAGCGGAGGTACATTGTTTTCCCTTATGGAGAAGAATAAAAGTGAGAATGAGAAGATTACGGAATTTTTTATAATATTGGTAACAATCCTTGCTATTATTATAATAATGCCGATTGTAGCCGGAAGCATAAGTAAGAGCCTCATTGCTTCTACCGGATTTTTAATCATGCTTTCATTGCTCTGGTGGTTGAAGCGTTTATTTTATAGGCGTAAGGGCTAATTCTGTATCGTAACCGGTCGGCACATGTGGTATAGACGTATTTACCACATTTTATAGAATGATTATTATTGTAATTTTTGGAACTAAAAAATGATTTCAAAAACTACTTATACTTGGCTTATTTTGGCATCCGAGACCCTGAAACAATTTCAGGGAGACAGGGGTTAGTGCATCCTTAACTTGTTTTAGCATCTCATTTATAACAGGTTAATGTGCCCATACCTATCCCGCCGAAACTTTAGTGCAGACCTATCTGCCAAACTCATATAAATAGCGATTGATTTAAGTTGAAAATATGGTGTATTATAATTAATAAATCAAATTTAAGGAGGAAGAAATGAAAAGAATGTTGTTAGTACTATTAGCGTTAGTGTTTATTTCCCCGATGATTAGCATAGGTGCTGAGAAAGATAGTATAAGTGTAAAATTGGTATGGGAGAAGGAAATACCTAAAGGAGTGAATGATTTTGTTTTCTTAGATGAAAACGGATATAATGTTTTCTCGGTTCAGTGTAAGAATCCTGAGAAGGCATTAAAAGAGAAGAGACTTTTAATGGTTCAGGGTAATAAATTGGTATGGTATGAAGGAGATGCAATGAGAGTTGTAAAAGAGATGACAATAAAAGGATCATATGCCATTTCCAAGAACGGACATAATATTGCAGTATTAGAGGGGCTTAAAAGGAATGACAAAGGAAGTTTTGAAGACAAACCGGCAACATTAAGATTACTTAACTGGAAAGGAGAAGAATTGGCGAGAACTCAGTTCTCCCCAGGGCATTTAGACTATATAGATTTATTCTCATTAGGCAATGACTCTACAGTTATACTAAACTTATCTGGAGGAGAAGGATTATACTATACAGTTTGGATGTTTTTAAGGAATGGGAGCGAATTGAAAAAGGTATTTTCATCAGATGGTTATATTTGGACTTATGCAGAAAATGGTAGTATTATGTTAGTGTCAGAACTTCAGAAAAAAAGACTTATAATGGATGGATCTGGAAAAAATGTAGGAGGATTTTTATACAATAACCCAAGAGGAAATTACTGGGCAGGAATATCACCCAAAGGTAATTATATTGCAGAGGTAACGACAGGCAAATCTGTAGTTATTCATAATAAATATGGAACATTAATTTCTGAACACCATGTTCAGGGACAGGGTAATTATTATGGTGCATTCTCTCCTGATGAGAAATATCTTTGTATGACTCCAGGTCCCTGGCGAGTTTATTTCTTTGAAACTAAAACAGGTAAAATGCTCTGGGAATATACACATCCGGATAGCTTTATTTTATATATGAAAGTTGCAGTATCTTCCCAAGATGGATATGCTTTTGTATATTCACAACCTTGGTCATGTCCTTCTCCAGATCGAGAAATAAACCCAAAACCATTGCTTTCAGAAAAGAGTGTTCATATATTTGATAAAAAAGGGAATTTAATTAATTTGTTTAAAATTGGTGATAAGATTTCTTCATTAAGAATAACTTCTGATGGAGAATATTTAATGGTTCGTTTACCATCTAAATTGCAATTATATCATATAATAAGAGGGGGTAAAGATGAAACGAATTAATATAACAGTACTTATAATAATTCTTTTTAATATTACATTACTACAAGCATATGATTGGCCTATAAAAGAATCAACAACGCAACATCAGATTAATGCTACATTGGGAGAATGGAGAGAAGGCCCTCCTATACATTTCCATGCTGGTGTCGATATAAATGCTCCATGCAGCACAAAGGTATATACGATAGAGGGTGGTGATACATGCTATAAGGATCTTGTACCTTCACCTCGAGGTATAAATATAGGTCATTTTCGATATTATCATATGGTGATAAGGGATACTATTCAGGATTCTTCCTTTATCGCATCAGATTCTTTCTTTGCTAAGACTGATGTTGGCAATCATGTTCATCTACAAGAAGGGGATGTTATACTTGAGCACCCGGGGAACCCTGGTAATGTTCATTGGTTAAATCCCCTTCGCAATGGTGCTATTACCCCTTATGCAGATTACACAAATCCACACATTGATTCGATAAAGTTTTACAGGCAGGGGGGCAGTGCACAATTGAATGCCGATTCTTTAAATGGAAAAGTGGATATAGTTGCAGTAGCAGGTGATACGAGAACGGATTCAACGGGTCATTCTGCCGGGCATAATGTTTCTGTTTATCGTATTGGTTATCTTGTAAAAAATATGCAGGATAGTATTGTGAAGCCATACTGGGAGAAGGTGAAGTTTGATAGTATCCCATCGAACAGCTATTTTTCGCTTGTATATGCCGAGGGTTCATCGGAGACACACTTTCGTTATTATGTTACGAACGATGTATTCAATCCAGATCCCGGTTTGAAGAACATGTATTGGAACACAAGGCAAAAGATAGGAGAACCGGATTCTATTAATGCGGATTCGATAGAAGAAGCAAAATACCCTGACGGAGAGTATAAAGTTATAATCAAAGCCTTTGACATAGCCTATGGCATAAAGGAGAATTGCAAAACAAGAACAATTAATGCCAATATTGCCAATTTTAGACCGAAAGTAAAATACACAGATCCTTACAATGGTCAGAATAATGTGGATTTAAATAAAAAGGTTCATATTACATTTAGTGAAGATATGAACAAGAGGGTAGATTTAAATTCAGCTATAAGTATCTCCCCCGGAGTATCAGGCAACTTTGAATGGATAAATGATAATGAAATTGAATTTACTCCTGAGCCGGCTTTCGTTGAAAGCACTACATACACAATTACATTGAGTGATCAATTAAAAGATTTACAAAATCAGAAATTGATACCCTATACTTTCTCATTTACTACGGGTTTAAATAATGCTTATCATGTTTATCCCACAACTTTTCAATGGGAAAATATTGATTCCTGGGATATAAGTACTAATTGGTCTCAATAATTATTGTCTTGCTTAGTTTTTTGGGAATATGTCATTTCCATTTTACGGGCAATGTTATGATTTTATATACATTAACAGGAGAGGTAGCATCTGGTTTGAAAATAATCATGACTTATGCCATTTTAACCTACCAACGGCAGCTGGAACGAACGAACCTGTTATGGCGGTGTATAATGATTCATTAAGACATATTTTCGGCGGGTACAGTTTCGGAGGTTCGAGAGAACTTACAAGCCCGAACAGAGAAGTTGCAAGGTGGAAATACGGTTATAATGGAGATACAACTGAATTTGAAGCTGTACTTTTTTCTAATGGAACAATACGTTTTGATTACTTAAGATGCGATATTCAACAATTTTTCAATGATAACGGTTCAGGTATTAGTTCAGGTGATGGAGGCAGGTATCAAGTAATACCGACCGTTTATGAAAATGTTCCATCTTTATATGTTTTTACAACGGACCCTCCTCCCGGAGAACCTAAAGATCTGAGAGGTAATTACCCTAACAAATCAAATTTCGTTAATTTATTGTGGGCTTCCAATCCGGAACCCGATTTAGAAGGATATAACATCTATAGAAGAAATATTGACAGTACTTTAATTGAGAAACTTGGATTTACAACTTCCAATAATTTCACGGATACTACGGTTCAATTGGGGAATACTTATGTATATAGAGTAACAGCTATTGATACATTAAATCTGGAAAGTTATTATTCGGATTCCATTATAATCGAATATGGTCCGAGAACGTCTAACGATTCTCTATCAATTGCATATAACAATAAAAATGCCATTTGTTCAAGTCCCGGAGGAGATAAAGTTTATTTCACATACTCATCGAACAATAAAATATTCTTTTGTTCTTCCTCTGATAGTGGAAAGAGTTTCACCGGTAGTGAATATATAGGAGAAGGTGAATATCCGGCAATAGCATTGGATACGGTTGGCATTCCCGTAATAGTTTGGTTTTATAAGTCAGGGAGAAATGCATCATTAAAATTAGCGTATAATGACGGACTCGGATGGCAAATATGGACCATTGCAAATGAATATAGAATAGATCAATTCTCGCCGCCGTCTATTGCAATAGATAAAATAAACAAACTTCACTTCACTTATATGTTAGGATATCAGAGCCTTCCGATGAAAGAAACGGAAGCAGATGTAATAGGGAAACATTATTTGGAACTTTATTATGGCTCTTTATCTATTGATAATCCTTCCAATGTTCAAAAGTATACTCTTTATTCGTCTACAGGTGATAATTGGTTATTCAAACCTATTTCATCCATTACTACGGATTACAATAATTATCCTCATATTGTATATGCCAATCCGTTTGATGGAGAAATTTATTATATTTTTAAAAACAGTTCGGGTTGGTCACAGGAAGAAAATG